>NZ_CM000745.1:3396454-3492709 GCF_000161455.1 Bacillus pseudomycoides DSM 12442 | reverse complement strand
GTTTTTTATTTTGTTCCATTTATTAGGATGTTTGTGAGCAGTAAAATCCTGATTGGTGAGGGCTAATAATCAATAGAAGTTAAAGAAAGTCCCCCTCTGATTAAAGTTGCACTTTATTAGGAGGTGAAGTTAATAACATTTGTTTATAATCATTTGTAATGAGAGGGAATATACATGAAATGTATATTTTATACACTAATCTATACATTAATTAACCTAGAAAAACCGTTTTAATAGAATTTGTATTTTAATTTTATTTTAATTGTTGCATAAAAATAAAATTACTGCTACAATACAAACATCGAATAAAAATTCTATAAAACTTTTAAATATACATTATTAGGGGGAGAAATATGAAGAAGTTATTATCAATTTCATTTGCACTTATTTTAATAATAAGTATGTTTAGTGCTTGTAGTAAGGGAGAAACAAAGGAATCGAATACGAAGAAAGATAAGAAAGTACTCGTTATGGGTACTTCAGCAGACTATAAACCTTATGAATATGTGGAAGCTTCAAAGAGTGATGAAATTATCGGTTTTGATGTTGATATTGCAAAGTATATTGGGAAAGAACTTGGTTATGAAGTGAAAGTGAAAGATATGGATTTTGGAGGATTATTAGCATCGCTTAGCTCGGGGAAAGTTGACTTTGTTATGGCTGGTATGACACCAACTCCAGAACGTAAGGGAAATGCGGATTTTACAGATATTTATTTTGTTGCTAAAAACATGATTGTTTCGAAAAAGGATTCAGGTATTAAGTCATTACAAGATTTGGAAGGTAAAAAAGTAGGGGTACAAACAGGTTCTATTCAAGAAGAAAAAGCGAATGAATTTAACAAGCAAGTGAACTTCCAGGCGGAGGGGCGTGACCGTATACCAGAAATCGTACAAGAAATTCAGGCTGGACGTTTTGATGCTGCTATTTTAGAAGATACAGTTGCTAAAAATTATTTAGAAAAAATCAAAGGTTTACAAGGAATTGAAATTCAGGAAGCTCCAGAAGAAGTAGGAGCAGCAATTGCCCTTCCGAAAAATAGTGACAAAACAGCAGAATTTAATAAAGTGATTAAGAAGATGCAAGAAAATGGTGAAATGGACAAATTAGTGAAGAAATGGTTTGGCAGCAAAAAATAAGCTGCCTTTCTCTTTTCTGTGAGAGGAATGACAAAAGATGAACTTAGATTTTTCGGCAATTACTCCGTCGATACCATATATATTAAAGGGACTAGAAGTTACACTGAAAATTGTAGCAGTATCTGCTTTAGTTGGTTTTATACTTGGAACGTTATTAGCACTTTGTAAAATTGCTAGAGTAAGAGTGTTAAATATCGCTGCTGATTTATATACATCGATATTTCGTGGTACACCACTTGTCTTGCAATTAATGATTATTTATTTCGGTGTTCCGCAAATGATTGGATATGATATACCAGCATTTTTAGCAGCAGTACTTGCATTTAGTTTAAATTCGGGTGCATATATGTCAGAGGTAATTCGTGCAGGAATTCAGGCTGTTGATAAAGGACAGACAGAAGCTGCGATGGCTCTCGGTGTTCCATATAGAAAAATGATGAAAAATATTATTTTACCACAAGCATTAAAAAATATATTACCAGCGCTTGTGAACGAATTTGCAACACTTACGAAAGAGTCGGCAGTAGTGACAGTAATTGGTGCGACTGATTTAATGCGCCGTGCATATATTGTAGGCGGTGAAACGTTTAAATATCTTGAACCGTTACTATTTGTCGGACTTGTTTACTATATTCTAGTAATTATTCTTACATTAGTCGGGAAAGCAATTGAAGGGAGAATGAAGAAAAGTGATTAAAATTGAAAACCTTCATAAATCATTTGGACAAAATGAAGTACTAAAAGGAATTACGACAACAATCGAAAAGGGCGAAATTGTTGCGATTGTTGGACCGTCTGGGTCAGGAAAATCAACATTTTTACGTTGTATGAACGTACTAGAAACACCTACAAATGGTCACATTTGGATTGGGAATAAAGAAGTGACCAATCCAAAAACAAATATTATGAGTGTTCGTGAAAATGTTGGAATGGTGTTTCAACATTTTCACTTATTCCCTCATATGACAGTATTAGAAAATATTATGTACGCACCAGTAAATGTAAAAGGTGTGGCAAAACCAGAAGCAGAGAAAAAGGCGAAGGAACTTCTTGAAAAGGTAGGATTGCTCGATAAAAAGGATGCATATCCAAACCGTCTTTCAGGTGGACAAAAGCAGCGTGTAGCTATTGCTAGAGCATTGGCAATGGAACCGGAAGTTATGCTTTTTGATGAACCAACATCGGCACTAGATCCTGAAATGGTAAAAGAAGTATTAGAAGTAATGAAATCTTTAGTGACTACAGGAATGACAATGGCAATTGTGACACATGAGATGGGATTTGCAAAAGAAGTAGCTGATCGTGTGCTCTTTTTAGATGGTGGAAAGCTTGTTGAAGATACAAGTCCAGAACAGTTTTTTACAGAACCAAAAAGCAAACGCGCACAAGAATTTTTACAAAAAATATTGTAACATGTAAAAGTTACGTGAATAATAAGGAGAAAAGGATGACAGCTTGTCATCCTTTTTTTATACTTACTGTAAATACGTTTATACATATAGGAGCAATGATATGTTTAGAATTGGATATCGTACAGTGAAAACAGCAGTTGGAACAGGTGCGGCAGTTTTTATTGCGCAGCTATTCGGTTTGGAATTTTATAGTTCTGCGGGCATTTTGGTTATTTTGTGTGTGCAAAATACGAAACGAAAATCACTCCAAGCATCTTTGCATCGGTTTTTAGCTTGCTTATTATCGATGGTATTCTCGTTTTGTATTTTTGAAACAATTGGTTATACACCACTTGCTATTAGTTTGTTACTTCTTACTTTTATCCCAACAGCTGTTATGCTTAAAATTCAAGAAGGAATTGTTACAAGTTCAGTTATTGTCATGCATTTGTATTCATTAAAACATATCACATGGTTAGCGATTGGAAATGAAATTGCAATTTTAACAATTGGAATTAGTGTGGCTTTATTGGTAAATATATATATGCCAAGTGCAGAAAAAAAATTAAAAAGGTATCAGGAAAAAGTAGAATGGAATTTTAAAACGATTTTATTTGAGATGGCTGTATATTTACGAAATCGAGATAGTACATGGGCTGGAAAAGAATTAATTGAAACAGAGGACATTTTAAAGCAAGCAAAAGAGTTATCCTTCAAAAAACTTGAAAATCAATTTATGCGAGAAGATGATTATTATTATCGGTATTTTGATATGCGTATGCAACAATTTGAAATTTTAGAGCGGATTATGCCGCTTGCAGCTTCCTTATCGTGGTCATATGAGCAATCAGATATGATTGCGGAAGTGATTGGAAACGTGGGGAATTCTATTCGTCCTGAAAGCACAGGTCTTATTTCACTTAGACAATTACAAGAAATGCGAGAGATTTTTAGAGAAATGCCACTTCCTAAGACACGTGAAGAATTTGAAATGCGTGCGAAGCTTGTTCAACTTGTTTATGAAATGGAGCAATATTTACTTATTAAAAGTAGGTTTAAAGGGAAGGATAATGTGAAAGAACTTATATAAATCCAAATTAAAAAGCCAACATCAAACCATTCTTTTTAGGTAGGCAAGAGCATCCGGCCATGCATAGAAGCGGTCAGTGCCCTTTTTCGCCCCATGCCGTGTGAAAATAAAAGAGAAAATAAGTGGAGAGTAGTTTTTGTTTTCATAGCCGCAGCTAATATGTCGAAAAATCAAAATGGATTTATATATATAGGGAAGGAATGAATCATGTCGTATTTTCTGTCCTTACTATTATGTTTTTCTCTTTCACCGATATGGCCTCTTGGAGATAATCCGCGTGCTGGAGATCCATTTATTATTGTAAATAAGCAGACGAACAAGCTTGCTTATATTGATGATGGTAAAATACAAAAGGTCTTTCCTGTAGCGACGGGAAAAACAAACGAGTTAACGCCAGAGGGAAGTTTTGATATTGTAATGAAGGCAAAAAATCCTTATTATATTGCGAAGGATATCCCTGGTGGTTCACCAAAAAATCCACTTGGCTCTAGGTGGATGGGGTTTAATGCACGAGATACTGACGGGAGTAAATATGGTATTCACGGTACAAATCAGCCAAGCTCAATTGGAAAATATATTTCACAAGGATGCATTAGAATGAAAAAAAATGATGTGGAATATTTATTTGATCGCATTCCAATTGGAACAAAGGTATGGATTGTAAAATCGAAAAGAACATTTCAGCAGCTTGCAAAAGAAAAAGGAGCTCTGGTTTACGAAAAGGTCAACCGAACAAGTTGGCTTTTTCTTTCCACGAACTTGTCTTGACATGTGTACATATCCATGTATTAATGAGGATATACGAAGATTATTGGAAAAGGAGTTGCTCGTATGTATTTGAATCCAAGGCTTTCTTATATGCAGTTTTTTATTGGCTTTCTATTCATTGTGACTTTCATATTGGCAACTTTTAATGTATGTTCTTTTCTGGTGTCAATTGTGTTCATGGCACTTTTAAATGTAACTTTTGTTATAGGAGCGTTTCAGCAAAAACATTATACCAGCTTTGTTATGGCCCTTGTTATGGCTTTTTCATTTAGTATTGTAGCGCTTGTACTAATAATAAAATAAAATATAAATCATTTATTAAAATGATTGTGATTGAACAGGCTGTTTATTTTCTATCCAGGAGAATAAACAGCCTGTTTGTGCTAAAAAAGGACGACATTATATATCGTCCTCCTTACCAAAACATACTTGCTCCAGTGAGTAATGTTGTTACAAGCATTGAAATTAGCATAACGTATATCATAACTTTTTGTGCTTTCTTATTCATGTTAAACCTCCTTACAATCATTCCAACTCTCCCTCGCTATTTGCGGACAGTAACACTCCCACTTTAAAATTCAGCAAAAGCAAAGAAGTTAGGTGGGAGATGAACTGTCCGTAAAAGCCCAATTGGTGAGGATTAATAATTATTGGGGGAATGGAGACTCCCCAATAATTAAAGTTTCACTTTATTGTATCGAGAAATGGAAATATGGACAAGGGTATAGAGAAGACAAAATTCGAGAAGTGTATCTAAAATATAACAGGAAAATTTGAAATACACAGAGAATATAAACAGCATAGGACACAGTTTTTTCGGTGCCTTTTAAAAAAGTTTTGCAAGCTGAAGAATGGAGATACGATAATGAAAATATATGAAACAGAACGTTTGCAATTAAGAGAAATCGATGAGTCGTATGCAGAGCAAGTTCTTCAATATTACGACAAAAATCGTGAGTTTTTAAAGGCGTGGGAAGAATATCGACCAGATGATTTTTTTACATTGGATTATCAAAGAAAACGGTTGCAAAAAGATGAGAAAGAATTTGTAGAAGGGAAAATTATTCGATTATGGATTTTTAAAAAAGGTGATGATACGAATATTATCGGTTGTATTTCTTTCAATTTAATTGTGCGTGGAATTTATCAGTCCTGTGTTCTTGGTTATAAACTAGATAAAGATGAATTAAACAAAGGTTATACGACAGAAGCGCTTAGAAAAGCAATTGAAGTGGCTTTTCAAGAATTCCAATTACATCGTATAGAAGCCCCGATTATGCCCCGTAACTTAGCATCTATTCAAGTTGTAACGAAGATTGGCTTTCAATATGAAGGGGTGTCCCGGAAGATGTTAATGGTAAATGGGGTTTGGGAAGATCATATGCGGTGGGTCCTTTTAAATGAGTAGAAGAAAGCAGATGGTTATCTAGATGTGTGAACCATCTGTTTTTTTAGCTTGTCTTTCGAAACTTTTGCGAAATTCTGTTATAATTAACGATGTTACATACTTAATGCAATGCAGGAGGCGCATTCTCATGATTAATCAAGAACGTTTAGTAAATGAATTTATGGAACTTGTGCAAGTAGATTCTGAAACAAAATATGAAGCAGAAATTTGCAAAGTGTTAACAGAGAAATTTACTGCTTTAGGTGTTGAAGTATTTGAAGATGACACGATGGGTGTAACTGGACATGGTGCAGGTAACTTAATTTGTACTTTGCCAGCGACGAAAGAAGGAGTAGATACAATTTACTTCACTTCTCATATGGATACAGTAGTTCCTGGTAAAGGAATTAAGCCTTCTATTAAAGATGGTTATATTGTATCAGATGGTACTACAATTTTAGGGTCAGACGATAAAGCTGGATTAGCATCCATGTTTGAAGCAATCCGCGTTTTAAAAGAAGAAAATATTCCTCATGGAAAAATCGAGTTTATTATTACAGTTGGTGAAGAATCAGGTCTTGTTGGGGCGAAAGCATTAGATCGTGAACGTATTACAGCAAAATATGGCTATGCATTAGATAGCAATGGAAAAGTGGGCGAAATCGTAGTTGCAGCGCCAACGCAAGCAAAAGTAAATGCGATTATTCGCGGGAAAACAGCTCACGCCGGTGTAGCACCTGAAAAAGGTGTATCTGCAATTACAATCGCAGCAAAAGCAATTGCAAAAATGCCACTTGGTCGTATTGATTCTGAAACAACTGCAAATATCGGTCGTTTCGAAGGTGGCACACAAACAAACATCGTTTGTGACCATGTGCAAATTTTCGCAGAAGCTCGCTCTTTAGTAGATGAAAAAATGCAAGAGCAAGTTGCAAAAATGAAAGAAGTATTTGAAACAACTGCAAAAGAAATGGGCGGTCAAGCAGATGTTGAAGTAAAAGTTATGTACCCAGGATTTAAATTTGCTGATGGCGATCATGTTGTAGAAGTTGCAAAACGTGCTGCTGAAAAGATTGGTCGTACACCTTCTCTTCACCAAAGTGGTGGCGGAAGTGACGCAAACGTAATTGCAGGGCATGGTATTCCAACAGTAAACTTAGCAGTTGGTTATGAAGAGATTCATACAACAAACGAGAAAATTCCTGTTGAAGAATTAGTAAAAACAGCTGAACTAGTTGTTGCAATTATTGAAGAAATAGCGAAATAATTGTAAGCATACGAAAAAAATGGCGTGTAAACCATCATAGGTTTACACGCCATTTTCATTTGGATTCGATTGCTTTTACAAGGCGAATGAGCCAATATAAAAAAATCCAGGGGAGTATATACGTTGTTGCAACACGTACTAAGTGAGGTAGCAGTGCGAAGGTATTCACATTAATATTAAAAATCGGCAGTAGTAAATAATTAATAGCAATAATTAATATAATAACGAGGAACGTGTAATTGAGTTTACTATGGTTTTTCATACCACCCTCTCCTTTTACATAATTATCCATTTATGATTTCAGTATATCAAAAAATAGTCGGAAAGAACGTGTTTTTGTGATTGAAAAGCTCCACTGTTTTTGAGGAATTTGATATAATAAATTCAGGAACAAACGTTCTTTTTTGGGGGTGAGAAACATGAGAGAAATGTATCCAAAAAACGGTCGTGTCATTCTACATGTTGATATGAATTGTTTTTTCGCGTCAGTTGAAATTGCCCATGATCCATCATTAAAAGGAAAACCATTAGCGGTTGCAGGGAATGAAAAAGAACGAAAAGGGGTTATTGTAACATGTAGTTATGAAGCAAGGGAATACGGAGTACGTACAACAATGCTCCTTTGGGAAGCGAAGCGGTTATGTCCAGAGTTAGTTGTGAAGCACCCGAATTTTAAATTATATCGCGAGGCGTCATTTGAGATGTTTCAAATTCTTTCACGCTTTACTGAAAAGATTCAGCCAGTTTCTATAGATGAAGGTTACTTAGATATAACAGATTGTTATGGATTAGGTTCACCTCTTGAGATTGCTAAGATGATTCAACAAGCATTATTAACAGAATTAGAGTTGCCATGTAGCATTGGAATAGCCCCAAATCTTTTTCTAGCGAAGACTGCGTCAGATATGAAAAAGCCGCTTGGTATTACTGTGTTTCGGAAACGAGATATTCAGGAATTACTTTGGCCACGTCCTGTTGAAGCAATGCATGGAATTGGTGAGAAAACAGCAGAAAAGCTAAAAGAAATCCATATACATACAATTGAACAGTTGGCAAAGGGAGAAGCGCATGTGATTCGTGCAAAAATAGGAAAGCACGGCGTTGATTTACAAAAACGGGCAAAAGGTATGGATGATAGAGAAGTCGATCCAAATCAAATGGGACAACATAAAAGTATCGGAAATTCAACAACATTTTCGAAGGATATGGATGAAGAGAAGGAATTGCTTGATATGTTAGAGCGCTTATCGAAATCAGTTAGCAAAAGGCTACAAAAACGGACTCTTGTCAGCTATAACATTCAAATTATGATGAAATACTATGATCGGCGTACAGTAACGCGGAGTAAACAATTAAAAAATGCAATTTGGGAAGAATGTGATATTTTTCAAGCTGCTTCACGTTTATGGAAGCAACATTGGGATGGCGATCCGATTCGATTGCTTGGTGTCACAGCTACGGAATTAGAATGGAAAACAGAATCAATTAAACAACTGGATTTATTTTCATTTGAAGAAGATGCGAAAGAAGAGCCACTATTAGCTGTAATTGACCAGATTAATGATAAATATGGAACTCCTGTTTTACAAAGAGGGAGTCAGTTATTTCGAAAGCAGGAGAAATCTTTTCGGCAGAAATTGGAAAATAAATTTATGTAAAAAAGTGTCATGGTAATTTAGTACTCATGACACTTTTTATATTTAACTCGCTTCTAAATCTAATGAAGTTTTCCATCCTGTAGTCGTTACTCCAGATTCCAAAAGCATTTGATTTACTACTTTCTCGATTAAGGCTACTTGATTTGTTACCGAGAATTAGGAAATACTCTTCGAACGGTTTCGGTAAATTCTTCAAATAACCCTGTTACTGGTTTGCCTTGGTTAATTTTGTCCGCATAGTCTCTCATTCGATCTACAAAATCAGGATTTGAAGATACAAATACATGACGAATATCTGGGTCGGTAGCTCTAACTTGATCTGCAACTTTCTTTTCTAATTGTTTTGTGATTTGTCCTTTTACATTTTCACGTAAAACAACTGCAACATAGGCATTTCTATTTGTGACGATTACATTTGCCTTGTCTATTTCTTCTAGTTCAACGATTCGATCTGCCGCTTTATTTGCTATATGCAGTCGTGTTTCATTGTTCGTGACACCGTTCGTATTATTTTTTACTCTTTGAAGGTTAGTGTTGTTTCCTTCGTATGTAACATTTCGTACGCCATTGTTTTCGCGATTATCCAATGCTTTCTCCTTTTGCTTTCCTGCACATCCAAGCAATGAAATAATTGCCAAAAAAATGATTGAAAACATCTTTAATTTTTTCAATGATATCTCTCCTTTACAATACTATGTTTTTAAAATGACCAGTTGGCCATTTATTATTCATAGTAAAAAGCGGATGATATTTTGTATATTTTATAAAAACAAAAAAAGCATCGATTTTCGATGCTTTTTTATTTTTATCCCGCTATTTGCGGGCAGTAAGACCCCCATCTCAAATTTCAGTGAAAGCAAAGAAGTTAGATTGGGGATCAACTGTCCGTAAAAGCCCGGTTGGTGAGGGCTAATAATCAGTGGGGGATGAAGCGACACTGATTAAAGTTTCACTTTATAGATTATGAGATGGAAGGATTTTCATAAATCACAATCTCTGAATTGTTTGTTGTTGAAATACGTTGTGCATAATATGTGATAGATGAAGAAATGTATTCAGGTAACGTTCGATTTGTATGCGATGTGGTGTATTCATGAATTAACTCTTTTAAAGTCGTCCATTCTAGTGGTGCTGGGTGATCAGACACGAAAGAACTTACCCAGCGATCAAATGAAGATGAAAAATCAGTTTGTAAACGAAATACTTCTTTCATAGTTAAACGCTCCCTTTATTTGTAATACAATTATTTTACTATAAAACACGAACGATTGCTATTTTTTTATCGTTAACGTTCGTTTAATATAGTTGTCTAGATGAGTAGTTCATAGAAATTCATTTGCCATTTGAAATAACATTCCGTAAGATGAAAGATAGATTCTATAAAGAGCTGGAGGAAAGAAAGTGGAATTTGTATTTTTAGGAACTGGTGCAGGCGTCCCTTCAAAAGGGAGAAATGTTTCGGCAATCGCTTTGCAGTTGTTAGAAGAACGAGGTGAAACGTGGTTATTTGACTGTGGTGAAGCAACACAACATCAAATTTTACATACATCAGTGCGTCCACGTCGCATTGAAAAAATATTTATTACACATTTGCATGGAGATCATATTTTTGGGTTACCTGGTTTATTAGGAAGTCGTTCCTTTCAAGGAGGAACAACTCCATTAACAGTATACGGACCAAAAGGGATTAAGCAATTCATTGAAGTCGCATTATCGGTGAGTACAACACATGTTAAATATCCACTTGAAATTGTAGAAATTACTGAGGAGGGTATTGTTTTTGAAGACAAGCAATTTCATGTAGAAACGAAGAGGTTGTCACATGGAATTGAATGTTTTGGATACCGAATCGTTGAGAAAGACATACAAGGACATCTCCTTGTTGAGAAGCTGCTAGAAGCTGGCGTAAAGCCAGGGCCAATCTTTAAACGTTTAAAAGACGGTGAAGTAGTTGAATTAGAGGATGGAAGGGTTTTACACGGAAAAGACTTTATTGGTCCACCTCAAAAAGGAAGAATCATTACGATTTTAGGGGATACACGTTATTGTGAAGCAAGTAAAATCCTTGCGCAAGATGCAGATATACTTGTACATGAAGCGACATTTGCAGCAGCAGATGAAATCCAGGCACATGATTATTTTCACTCAACAACAGAACAGGCGGCAAGTATTGCATTGCAAGCGAATGTGAAACGGTTAATATTGACTCACATTAGTTCGCGTTATCAAGCGGATACATATAAGGAATTGTTACAAGAAGCTCAGTTGTTGTTTGCAAATACAGAAATAGCTATGGATTTGAAATGTTTTCCAGTAGAACGATAACATTTTACAAACAATGGCAACATAAGTTTGCCATTGTTTTATTTTTTATAAAAAATTTTTTCTCTACAAGATAGTTGAAACTGTTATCATTTGATATCTATATGAACTAATACAGGGATTTTAAGATTTTTAGATGAATATGAGAAAAACACATAACATCGGTCATTTTGAAAAACTGTTATATAGATAGTTTGTCTTATTGTTACTACAAGAGAAGTAAAAAAAAATTAATTCTGAAACTTTGAAATTCAACAAAAGTAAGCGTTTCATAAAAAACAAGCTATAATGAGGGCAAATTACAATTCGTCGGGAGTTACAGCGTGCATTTTAGCCATTTTTCGTAACGAAACGAAATTGACTAAAAGAGAGAGGGCATCATGGAGATTATTAAGGGAACCGTATTATTATTATTTGTACTCAGTCTTTTTTCACTCTTTAGTTTCTTGGAGAATCAGCAGGTAGTCTAGGCGGAGTAGCTGGTGCAACTCTTGTTGCGTTAGCAATGGGGGTATCACCTGTTTATGCTATGCTTGTAGGGGCTTCTGTGTTAAAATTTGGATTGCTACCAGGATTTATTGCTGGTGCGATTGCCGGACTTATGGTTATGTATGGTTTTAATGATCCGATGAAAGTAACGCTATGTTTCTTATGTATTATGGTGTCTGGTATTATTGCAGGATATATTGGCTCACTTCTATTCAAAAACTATCCAATTCGTACAGCGGAGCAAATTCGTGGTACGGGAGGAAAGGCAACAGAATCGGCAGCTTAATAGAATAGTAGTAGCAATTTTTTATAAAAGATTTAGGGGGAATCATGATGAAATATCGCTCAGTATTTGATATTATCGGTCCAGTTATGATTGGGCCGTCCAGTTCACATACAGCAGGTGCAGCAAGAATGGGGCAAGTTGCTCGTCAACTTTTCCGTCATGAACCAAAAAGAGTTACGATTTCGTTATATGGCTCGTTTGCAAAAACATATCGTGGTCATGGAACGGATGTAGCATTGATTGGTGGTATACTAGGATTTGAAACAGATGATACACGTATCCCAAGTGCGCTAGAAATTGCAAAAGAGCGTGGGATTGAAGTGGACTTTATTGAAGAAGAAGCGAATGCACCACATCCGAATACAGCGAGAATTCGTTTGTATAAAGGAGAAGAGGAGATTGAAGTGGTCGCTTGTTCAATTGGTGGTGGAAAGATTGAAGTGGTGGAATTAAATGGGTTTGATTTACAACTATCAGGAACAAGTCCGGCACTTCTTATTGTAAATAATGATCGCTTTGGAGCGATTGCATCTGTAGCTTCTATACTAGCCAAACATGAAATTAATATTAGTACGATGAGTGTCTCACGTAAGGAAAAAGGAAGAAGAGCGCTTATGGTCATTGAAACAGATGAATTGTTGGCAGATGAAGTTATCGAAGAAATTAAAGGACAATCTAATATTTGTCAAGTAACTATTATGGATTAATTGCAGGGGGGACACACCATGTTTCGGAACGCAGCGGAACTAGTGGCGCAAGCTAAAGAACAGAATGTAAAAATTGCAGAAATTATGATTCAATGTGAAATGGAGACAAGAAGTATCTCTCGTGAAGAAGTACTTGCAGGCATGGAGAAAAACTTAGTCGTGATGGAACAAGCGGTAGAGCGTGGTATTAAAGGTGTGAAATCACCGACTGGTTTAACTGGCGGAGATGCGGTGAAAGTACAAGAGTATATGAAGAGCGGAAAAGGTTTATCTGGTCATACGATGTTGGATGCAGTGAGCAAAGCGGTTGCAACAAACGAAGTAAATGCAGCAATGGGAATCATTTGTGCAACACCAACAGCTGGATCAGCTGGGACTGTACCAGGCGTACTATTTGCGCTCAAAGAAAAATTACAGCCAACACGTGAAGAAATGATTGAATTTCTATTTACAGCAGGAGCATTTGGGATGGTTGTTGCCAATAATGCTTGCATTTCAGGTGCAGCTGGAGGTTGTCAAGCTGAGGTTGGTTCAGCAAGTGGAATGGCAGCAGCGGCAGCTGTTGAAATGGCTGGAGGAACACAAGAGCAAGCAGCTACAGCGATGGCGATTGCTTTAAAAAATATGCTAGGGTTAGTATGTGATCCAGTTGCTGGACTTGTAGAAGTACCTTGTGTAAAACGTAATGCAGCAGGTGCATCAAATGCTATGATTGCAGCGGATTTATCACTAGCTGGTGTAACAAGTACAATTCCATGCGATGAAGTTATTGAAGCGATGTTTAGAATTGGGCAAACAATGCCAGTTGCACTTCGTGAGACAGCTGAAGGTGGACTAGCAGCAACACCAACAGGGCGTCGCCTTCAAGAAGAGATTTTTGGAAAGAGTAGCAAATAAGAGAATACAATCGTGATAAAAGAACGGAGCTCAGATCTATTTTCTGAGCTCCGTTTATTATTTTTCGTTTGTTAATTGTTCTAATGTTTTTCCAAGTTCATGTGATCGTTTTGTAGCTTGTGTAATACATGCGACGAGTGCTTGTTGAAAATTAAAACTTTGAAGAACCTCGATCCCAGCTTCTGTCGTTCCACCAGGAGAGGTGATTTCTTTTCGTAAGATAGAAGGGTGCTTAGTATTAGCTTTAAGCATTTCAGCGGCACCGATCATTGTTTGTAAAATAAGTGATTTAGCCACAGACTCTTCTAAGCCGATCTGTTTTGCGGCTTCTTCCATTGCTTCAACTACGTAATACACGTACGCAGGGCCACTCCCAGATAGTGCAGTAACAGCATGCATATGTTCTTCTTCCACCACTGAAACAAGGCCAATTGTTTCAAATAAAGATTTAGCAATGTAAATGTGCTGCTCTGTTGTATGCAAGGATGGAGAAATAGCTGTGGCTGATTTTAAAATAGCGGCTGATGTATTTGGCATTGCTCGGATAATCGGAACATTTTTTTGAAGCAGGCTTGTAATAGAACTTGTAGAAACACCTGCTAATAATGAAATAACGAGTTGATTATTCGTTATATATTTTTTTATAGGTTGAAGTGCTTCTGCGACGTCTTTTGGCTTCATTGCAAGGAAAATAATATCCGCATGAGCAAGTAGTTCTTCTTTGTTATGTGTTCCTTTGACACCGTATTTTGTATGTAATTCCTGTAATCTTGTTTCATTTGAGCGGTTACTTACTGTAATTTGTTCACCCGTTACAACCTTCGCATCTAATAAACCGGCGATGATTGCTTCAGCTATAGATCCGGCACCTAGAAAGGAAATATTTTGAATAGACATGATGAAGCCTCCTTAATTTTTGTAAGAAAAACTTATAAATTTACATACATTCGTTTTATTATAGAAAACACCTTCTTTTTATCTGAAAATAATGACAAATTTTTAAAGAAGTTGTAAACTGAAGAGGGATTCATTTTTGAACCGGAGAGAGACGGGGGGCATAAACATGGTAGCAATTCATCGAATGGAGATTCCTGTTCCATTTGCAGTTGAGACAGTTAATGTGTTTTTAGTAAAGGGAGAATCATTAACATTAATTGATACAGGGACAAATACAAAAGAGGCCAGGGCAGCATTAGAAAAACAATTAAGGACTTTAGGATATAGGATAGAAGACATTGAAACAGTAGTGATTACACACCATCATGCTGATCATTGTGGACTTTTAAATACATTTTCTGAGAAGACAAATATTGTGGGCCATCCTTGGAATGAGCCGTGGATTACGCAGGATTCTCAATTTTTGAAACATTATCAACAATTTTTTAAAGAAGCCGCATTACAGTTCGGAGTTCCAGAAGCATTTTTGAAGAATGAAGCATTACTTACGACGAAAACACTTAAATATTCTTGTAATAGATCGTTAACACATACTGTACGAGAGGGAGACAGTATTGAATCGTTACCGGAGTTTACAGTTATTGAAACACCTGGGCATGCTTCGACTCATATTTCGTTATACAGGGAGCGTGATGGACTATTAATTGGTGGGGATGCTTTAATCAGTCATATTTCCTCCAATCCGATACTAGAACCGCCATATGAAGGACAGACAGAGCGAGCGCAACCTTTACTACAATATAATCAAACATTAAAACGTTTAAGTAACATGAAGATTTCACGCATTTTATCAGGTCATGGAGAAGACATTGTGAATGTGAAAGAGCTGATAGAGGGAAGATTGCAAAAACAAGAAACACGTGCTTTCAAAGTGTTAGAATTATTAAAAGAAAAACCGATGACAGCCTTCGAAGTATGTGTGAAATTATTTCCTGTATTATATAAAGAACAATTGCCACTTACGATTTCGGAAACAGTTGGACAATTGGACTTTTTAGCATATAATCAACAAGTGATGATTGATGAATCGTCGCCACAATTGATTTATTATGCAAAGTAGGTGACAGCGATGACGGGACGTTTACAAGAAAAAGTAATCGTCATTACAGGAGCTTCTAGTGGAATTGGAGAACAAGTTGCGATGCAAGTTGCAGCGCAAGGCGCGATTCCTGTATTAATAGCGCGGACAGAAGAAAAACTACGAGTATTAGCTGGAAAGATTAAAGCGACTTACAATACGCCTTGCTATTATTACGTATTAGATGTAAGTGAAGAAGCAGAGATCGATACTGTTTTTGCAAGAATATTAAAGGATGCAGGGCAGATTGATATATTGGTAAACAATGCTGGTTTTGGTATTTTCAAAACGTTTGAAGAAGCGTCCATGACTGAAGTGAAAGATATGTTTCAGGTCAATGTATTTGGATTAGTAGCTTGTACGAAAGCAGTATTACCTCATATGTTAGAGAGAAATAGTGGACAAATCATTAATATTGCTTCGTTAGCAGGGAAAATTGCAACGCCAAAATCTAGTGCGTATGCAGCAAGCAAACATGCGGTATTAGGATTTACGAATAGCTTACGCATGGAGCTCTCAAATACAAATATTCATGTAACAGCGATTAATCCAGGGCCAATTGACACAAACTTTTTTGATATTGCTGATCAATCAGGTACATATGTAAAAAATATGGGACGTTACATGTTAAAGCCAACATACGTAGCAGAGCAAATTGTAAAAGTGATGCAAACGAAAAAGCGTGAAGTGAATTTGCCAAAATGGATGAGTGTTGGGCCAAAACTTTTTGCGTTATTTCCAGGTTTTTTTGAACGTATAGCAGGTAAATCATTAAGTAAAAAATAGGAGATTTCCATTTGGAAATCTCCTATTTTTTATTTTCCCGTAATATATTCATAAACAATATCCTCAATTGCTTCATATACATCGATATTAGGTTCCGAACCAATGGTTGTTTGGACACTTTGAATTAAAGTTTCCCGATCCTCTTTTGAAATAGGTTTACATTGATATTGCCGAAAACTTTTTATCAACATCTTTTCAATTAATTTTTCATTCATGTTTTTCCCCGCTTGCATGTATAAATGTATTGTTTTTATTGTACTTGAAGTATAGAAAAAATACTAGCGTACATCAAAGGTGTATAAAAATTCATGTATAATTATTGTTTTTCTAGAAAAATTACGTTTTTAAAACTTTTAAAATTAATAAATATTTAATTGACTCTATAAATATACAATATTATAATCATATTTAATTTAAAGAATCGATATAAGGAGGAGCATATGAAAGTCGCGATTATTGGAGCAACTGGATATGGAGGAATTGAGTTAATAAGGTTGTTACATCATCATCCATATTTTTCGATTACATCTGTCCATTCTTTTTCACAAGTAGGGGAACGAATAACAAATGTATATCCGCACTTACAAAATTTTATTGTCCATACGTTACAAGAAATCGACGTGGATGTAATAGCGAAGGAGGCTAGTATTGTATTTTTAGCGACACCAGCAGGGGTTTCGGCGGAGCTGACGCCACGCTTGCTAGCGTCTGGTTTAAAAGTTATTGATTTATCAGGTGATTTCCGTATGTTGAATCCTTGTACATATGAAACATGGTATAAAAGGCCTGCTGCAAAGGAAGAAATTCTTCAAAAGGCAGTGTATGGATTAAGTGAATGGAAAAAGTTAGCTATTAAAGAAACGGAATTGGTTGCAAATCCAGGATGTTTTGCAACAGCGGCACTGCTAGCAGCTGCGCCATTAATGCGGGGCGGGATGATAGAGGAAGACTCACTTATTATCGATGCGAAATCAGGGGTGTCAGGAGCGGGAAAAACACCGGCAACAATGACCCATTTTCCAGAGCTGTATGATAATTTCCATATTTATAAAGTGAATGAGCACCAGCATGTTCCAGAGATTGAACAAATGCTTGGTGAGTGGAATAAACAGGCGAAACCAATTACATTTAGTACACATTTAATTCCGATATCGAGAGGGATTATGGTTACTCTCTATGCAAAAGCAAAACGAGATATCCATGCACAGATATTAGAGAAGCTATATGAAGAAACGTATTGTCATGCTCCTTTTGTTCGTATCCGTTCTAAAGGAGAGTTTCCAAGTCCAAAAGAAGTAAGGGGTTCAAATTATTGTGACATTGGAGCGGCTTATGATGAACGAACAGGACGTATTACAGTAGTTTCCGTTATCGACAATATGATGAAAGGAGCGGCTGGGCAAGCAATTCAAAATGCAAACTTATTAGTAGGTCTGGAGGAAACGGCGGGATTACAATATATGCCGCTCTATCCATAAGGGGGAAGAATGATGATTGGAACAGATTCTATTATAAAAGTTGCAAGTGGATCAATTGTAACGCCAAAAGGTTTTGCAGCGATTGGTACCCAGGTTGGGTTGAAAAAAGGGAAAAAAGATATGGGAGCAATTGTTTGTGATGTTCCTGCTAATTGCGGAGCTGTTTATACAACAAATCAATTTCAAGCTGCGCCAGTACAAGTTACAAAAGAAAGTATAGCTGTGGAAGGAAAGCTACAAGCAATTGTTGTAAATAGCGGAAATGCAAATGCATGTACAGGTGTACAGGGGTTACAAGATGCGTATGAAATGAAAACGTTGGCTGCGAAACAATTCCAGCTAAAAGAAAATCATGTAGCAGTTGCTTCAACAGGTGTCATTGGAGTTTCTTTACCAATGGAAGCAATTCGTACTGGTATTTCCTATCTCGTACCATCGAAAGAAAAAGAGAAGGCAGCTTCCTTTTATGAAGCGATATTAACAACGGATCTTGTTATAAAGCAATCATGTTATCAGTTTATGATTGAAGGAAAAGAAGTGACGATTGCAGGGGCAGCAAAAGGTTCTGGTATGATTCATCCGAATATGGCAACGATGCTTAGCTTTATTACAACAGATGTAAATATAGAACAAGAAGCACTCCAGCTAGCATTATCACAAGTTACGAATCATACATTTAATCAAATTACTGTGGACGGTGATACATCTACAAATGATATGGTCGTTGTAATGGCAAGTGGGTTATCAGGAACAACTGCTATTTATACGAATCATACGGAGTGGGAGAAGTTTATGTTTGCTTTGCAAAAGGTATGTGAGGACTTAGCGAAGCAAATTGCTAAAGATGGTGAAGGTGCTACTAAGTTAGTTGAAGTAAATGTATACGGAGCACGAACAGTAGAAGAAGGGAATAAGATTGCGAAACAAATTGTTGGCTCAAGTCTTGTGAAAACTGCAATGTATGGTGAAGATGCAAATTGGGGCCGCATTATTAGTGCGATTGGTCAAAGTGGAGTTGTTATTGATCCTATCGCTGTTGATATTGCTGTTCAGTCTATTCCTGTTTTACAAAGCAGCGAGCCACAAGCGTTTTCTCAAGAGGAAATGAAACAAAAATTAAAGGAATCTGAAATTGTTATTGATGCTCATTTGCACCTTGGAGGAGAGAAAGGAAGAGCTTGGGGCTGCGACTTAAGCTATGACTATGTGAAAATAAATGCTTGTTATCGTACGTAAGGAGAGAGAAGATGAGCGAGTATATCGTAGTAAAATGCGGTGGTAGTATGCTAGAACGTTTAGAACATGTGTTTTTTGAATGTATAGAGCAGCTGAAGAAAAAATATCAAGTTATTGTTGTTCATGGCGGTGGAGCAGAAATTGATGCAAAGCTAAAGCGATTTAATATTCCAATTGAAAAGAAGAATGGATTACGTGTGACGACAAAAGAAGTGATGAATGTTGTTCAAATGGTTTTATGCGGAAGCACGAATAAAAAAATGGTGATGAATTTTCAAAAGCATGGCTTGCATGCAATCGGAATCTCTGGTTGTGATGGGAAATTACTTCAAGTTCAGCCTTTTGATGAGGATATTGGATATGTTGGTGAAGTTAGCGGTGTAGAGACTTCACTATTAAAAGGGTTACTAGATTTGAATTATATTCCGGTTATTGCTCCAATTGGGGTAAGAGGAAACCAGGTTTATAACATAAATGCAGATACAGCCGCAGCCGGAATTGCAGCTGCGCTGGGGGCGAAAGAACTTATTTTTATTACGGATGTAGATGGGATATTGTTCGAAGGGAAGTTGTTAACGAAAGCGGATGAAGCTGAGATCCTACGTCTGATAGAAAAAGAAATTATTACAGGGGGGATGATTCCGAAAGTGCAGGCTGCTCTCACCTCAATACAGATGGGAGTCGAGCATGTCAGCATTGTAAATGGTACAAAACATTTTGTAGGAACATCAGGGGAGTGGGTTGGAACGACGGTAACAAAAGGGGTGAATATCGTATGAGTAGTCATATATTTCCGACATATGGGAGACGCAGTGTTGAAATTGTTCAAGGAACCGGAACAAAAGTGATAGATGAAAGTGGGGAAAAGTATTTAGATTTTACTTCTGGAATTGCTGTATGTAATTTAGGACATTGTCATCCTGTACTTGTAGAAGCAGTAAAAAAGCAATTACAGGAAATTTGGCATATATCAAATCTTTTTCCGCACAAGGCACAAGAAAAGGTAGCTGAATTGCTAACAGAGGGGCGTGAGTTAGATTACGTGTTTTTTTGTAATAGCGGGGCAGAAGCCAATGAAGCAGCGCTTAAACTAGCGCGGAAGCATACGGGGAAATCTCTTGTTTTAACATTTCAGCAATCTTTCCATGGAAGAACATTTGGAACGATGAGCGCAACGGGGCAAGAGAAAGTAAAAAAGGGATTTGGTCCACTTCTTCCATCTTTTTCACATATTCTCTTTAATGATATAGCCGCGCTCAGGGAGACAATGAATGAAGAAGTAGCTGCAGTTATGGTGGAAGTTGTTCAAGGTGAGGGTGGCGTCTTACCTGCTGATATTTCCTTTTTGCAAGAGATTGAGAAGTTATGTAGACAATATGGTGCTCTTTATATAATCGACGAGGTGCAAACGGGTATGGGAAGAACGGGAACGTTGTTTGCTTATGAACAGACCGGAACATCCCCAGATATCGTTACAGCGGCAAAGGCGCTTGGAAATGGGATCCCGGTTGGGGCAATGCTTGGAAAGAAAGAGCTTATGACTGCTTTTTCAGCGGGGACTCATGGTTCAACATTTGGCGGAAATTACATTGCAATGACAGCAGCAAAAGAAGTACTACAAATTATAAAACAACCTTCATTTTTACAAGAAGTAAAAGAAAAGGGAGAATACTTCCTGCAAAAATTAAAGAAAGAATTACTTGATGTTGAATGGATTACTAATATTCGAGGGAGAGGACTTATGATTGGAGTCGTTTGTAAGTGTGACGTCACATTCATTATAGAACAGTTAGAAAAAGAGGGGCTTCTTGTATTGCAAGCTGGAACAAATGTTTTGCGACTTTTACCACCACTCATTGTAACGAATGAAGAAATAGACGAAGCAGTAAATATGATAAAAAGAGTGATTTGTACACAAAAATCACCAATATTATAAGGGGGGAATTCTATGTCAACTATACAAGTACCGAAATTACAAACGAAAGATCTTTTAACATTAGAAGAACTGACGCAAGAGGAGATAATTGCGCTAATTGAATTTGCAATGTATTTAAAAAAAGAGAAGCATGAACCTTTATTAGAAGGGAAAATATTAGGGTTAATTTTTGATAAACATTCAACTCGTACGCGTGTTTCTTTCGAAGCAGGAATGGTACAACTCGGTGGACATGGAATGTTTCTAAGTGGAAAAGAAATGCAACTTGGCAGAGGAGAAAGTGTTTCAGACACAGCAAAAGTATTATCTCATTATATTGATGGAATTATGATTCGTACATTCTCGCACGCAGATGTAGAGGAGCTTGCGAAAGAAGCAAGTATTCCTGTTATTAATGGATTGACAGATGATCATCATCCGTGTCAGGCATTAGCTGATTTGATGACAATTTATGAAGAAGTTCATACATTTAAAGGGATTAAACTTGCTTACCTAGGGGATGGAAATAATGTATGTCACTCTTTACTGCTAGCAAGTGCAAAAGTCGGTATGCATATGACAGTGGCGACTCCCCCGGGGTATGAACCGAATGAACAAATTGTAAAGCGTGCACTAGAAATTGCAAATGAGACGGGAGCAAATATTGAAGTTTTGAATGATCCGGAGTTGGCAGTGAAAGGTGCTGACTTTATCTATACCGATGTTTGGATGAGCATGGGGCAAGAAGATACGGAAGGGAAATACCAATTATTTCAACCGTTTCAAGTGAACGAAAAACTTGTTCAGCATGCGAAAGCAACGTATCGCTTCTTACATTGTTTACCCGCTCATCGTGAAGAGGAAGTAACAGGAGAAATTATAGATGGATCGCATTCTGTTGTCTTTGCGCAAGCAGGGAATCGATTGCACGCTCAAAAAGCATTATTGGTAAGTCTACTTCAAAACATCAAAAAACCTTCCTAATCGGGGAGGTTTTTTTGTTACGAAATGTCTGATGTATATTTGGTGAATGTTCTTTGTATCATTTATAATAAGATGAAGTTAGTATAAGTGAAGTTAAATAGGGTTGTTTGTGTCGTAGTATTAAGTTCATACTACGAAGAGAAAAAACTATTAAAGAGATGATAATTGTGCAAATAGGTAAAAAAACATATTCATTTTTTCAACGTATTTGGAGAGTGCTTAAATTTCATTATTATAAGTTGCTCCGGTCGCCAGAAGGAGCGAAGAAAGTGTCACGTGGATTTGCGATTGGATTTGCTTTGGAAATGTTGGTGATTTATACAGCGTCACTTGTTTATCTTATTTTTTATCCAATTGTACGCTTAGCAAAGGGATCTTTTCCAGCAGCGGTTATTGGTAATATTATCGGAAAAATATCATTTCTTCCGGTAATTTTGTTTCCGTTTGCGTATGCATTAGGGAAAACTTTATATCCATTTGAAATAAAGGTAATTCAGCATAAACCATATACAATATCTGATCTTTTCTCGAGTAATATTTTTATTATGTTAAAGAGCTTATTACAGAGTGAAGTATATGTATTAATTGGGATGACAATTTTCGGGGGTGTATTTGGAGTAATATCTTATTTTGTTGTGCATTATTTATATGAAAAGAACCGTAAGTTACGTTTGAAAAAAAGAAAAAAACGCGCGAGAGAACCACTTGTACAAATATAAAGAATGTCACATTCATTTTCCGCCTTGAATATGCTTAAAAAAGGAGGGTGAATGAATGTATTATTACTATGTACCTCAAGCATACTCATATGTGCATTATTATCCTGTTCCTTATACAAGGCAACAGTTTGAAACATATCAGCAAGCGCAGCCTTCTCCGGAGCAAAAACCATACTTAACAACATGGCCGTATTCAAATGTATATTATGGAAACTATTATGAATCATAAAGCTGCTTCCTTTGGAAGCAGCTTTATACGTTTGTTTTCAAAATTAAATTTTGAATTGTTTGAAGCGAGTGAATGAGTTGTTCACGATCGCTTTCCGATAATGTTTGAAAGTTTTCTTTTAGTTTGTCTAAAATGAATTGTTGATATTGACTTACTGACGATTTCCCTTCTAGTGTTAGAGAAATTAAAATGACTCGTCGATCTTTTTCGCTGTAATGACGCTCTATAAGTTCTTCTTGAATCAATTTATTTAATAGAGGTGTCATGTTGGGCCTTGAAATCGCTAATCGCCTTCCGATTTCTGACACTGCTAATGTGCCACGTTCATGCAATAGCAGTAACACCTGTGTATGTGACGGTGGCATGTGCCTTTGTGAAGAAAACTCTCCAGGAAGCATAAATTTGCGATAAAAAAGAGGCACTAACGAAAGAAGATGATCAACAATACGTTCCCATTCGCGTGATTCCATATAAAGGCCCCCTTCCATTATCATTGTAACAAAAAAAGGTACCGTATAAAAATAGAATTGTTCGTTTTTGTTTTAATATTTGTAGGATAGAACTTGTTTAGTAAACGCGTTGGCAATAATTTCATAACCTTTATCATTTGGATGTACTTGATCGTACAGTAATTCTTTTTTATCATTTGGTATTAATTTTCGAATTGGTAAAACAATGGACGGTTGATTCGCTTTTGAAATTGAGTAAACCGCATCATTCCAGCCATCTAAAAACATATCTGCATAAGAAGCAATTGAATCATCGAGTTGTAGAGGGTTATAGAGCTCAGATAGAATGAGTAAAGCATTTGGGTTGAGAGTTCGAACTGTCTTTACAATGTTTTTTACGTCTTCTTCAAAATGAGTTTTTTCTTTATTTAACATTTTAATACCATCTATAACACCTACATCACGATTTAAACGGAATAAATTATTTCCTCCAATATTAATGGTAATT
The DNA here is from genome assembly GCF_000161455.1 of Bacillus pseudomycoides DSM 12442. Classification (GTDB taxonomy): domain Bacteria; phylum Bacillota; class Bacilli; order Bacillales; family Bacillaceae_G; genus Bacillus_A; species Bacillus_A pseudomycoides. The sequence continues at coordinate 3,468,969 of NZ_CM000745.1, read as the reverse complement.
ATATTTGCTTCTTTAATTTTTTGCTGCACTTCTTCTGCCTGAATTTTTTGAACGAGACGATCTGTTGTAAGTCCGTTCACTCCAAGGTTTTCTACTCTAATCGGTTTGTGAATTTGTTCCTCTATTTGCTTGGAAGCTAATTCGGAAAACCCTCCTTGTGTCGAGCCATATCCCTTTGCAAGCGAATCTCCTAACACAAGATGATAAAAAGAGTCATTTGTTTGTTTATCAATCCAATGAGGAGTAGATGATGCTGATTTTTCTTTTTGTTTTGTTGTCTCATCGTTCTTTTCAAAATGCGAATAAGAAATGATTAGAAGGAGGAGACAAACAATAATTAAGATGACTTTTTTCATAAAATTATCCTCCTTGTAATTGGTTATTGTATCATATTTAGCTGTATAAGTAATGGAAGGTTATATTATATCTTTATGTAAAGTTTACAATAAATTTACATAAAATTTGTAGAAGTATGTCAAAAATTATTGACGATATGAAAGTATGTTCGATATGATAATGTCAGATAAGGTGAAACTTCCATCAGTGGGGGATTTTCTTCATCCCTTCACCTGATGGTTAGTTGAACCAATCGGGCTTTTACGGGCAGTTGATCCCCCATCTAACTTTTTTGCTTCTGCTAAATTTTGAGGTGAGGATCTTACTGTCCGCAAATAGCGGGATAAGTGAATAGGCGTCACTCTAATATTCTAATATGAGGAAATAAGAGAATGAAGGTAGAGAATACTTTATTAGAGTTTGATGAAAAGTTCATTTTATTTGTTTTTAAAGGGACAATTTAATAAGGGGGATTTTTTGTGAAGAAATCAAAGAAAGCGCTAGCAGGAGCGACGCTTGCATTAGGTGTTATCGCACCTCAAGTAATGCCAACTATTGCTCATGCAGAGGAACAAGCAGGAGAAAGTACAGTTAATTTACGAATATTGGAAACTTCGGATATTCATGTTAACTTAATGAACTACGACTATTATCAAACGAAAACAGATAATAAAGTTGGTTTAGTTCAGACAGCAACTCTTGTAAATGAGGAACGTGCAAAAGCGAAAAACTCTGTACTATTTGATGATGGGGATGCTCTACAAGGGACGCCGCTTGGGGATTATGTGGCGCAAAAAGGTTTGGATGGAAACTATGTTCACCCTTTATATCGTGTAATGAATTTAATGAAGTATGACGTCATTTCTCTTGGAAACCATGAATTTAACTACGGTTTGGACTATTTAAAGAAGGCGATTAGTAAAACACAGTTCCCAGTAATTAATTCAAATGTATACAAAGACGATGGCGATAATAATGAAGAGAATGATGAAAACTACTTTAAACCGTATCATGTTTTTGAAAAAGAAGTAACAGATGAAAACGGTAAAATACAAACAGTAAAAATAGGTGTAATGGGCTTTGTACCCCCGCAAGTTATGGGATGGGATAAAGCGAATTTAGAAGGAAAAGTAAAAGCAAAAGACATTGTAGAAACTGCAAAGAAAATGGTTAAAAAAATGCAAGCAGAAGGTGCAGATATCATTGTTGCATTAGCTCACTCTGGTGTCGATAAAAGTGATTATAAACCTGGTATGAAGAATGAGAATGCATCCTATTATTTAGCAACAGAAGTTCCTGGTGTTGATGCAGTGTTAATGGGACATTCTCATACGGTAATAACGGACAAGTTTAACGGTGTTCCAGTTGTGATGCCAGGTGTTTTTGGAAGTAATTTAGGTATCATTGATATGGAGCTGAAAAAGGTAAACGGCAAGTGGGAAGTACAAAAAGATAAATCAGTTCCAAGTGTTCGTCCGATTTCTGATAGTAAAGGAAATGCATTAGTAGAATCTGATAAGAAATTAGTTGATGAAATTAAAGATGATCATGAAGCGACAATTAAATATGTAAATACACCTGTCGGTAAAACAACAGCACCAATTAATAGTTATTTTTCACTTGTACAAGATGATCCATCTGTACAGCTTGTTACGAATGCCCAAAAATGGTATGTAGAAAAGCTATTTGCAGAAAATGGACAATACAGTCAATATAAAGGAATCCCAGTTTTATCAGCAGGTGCACCTTTTAAAGCAGGCGGCCGAAATGGTGCAACTTATTATACTGATATTCCAGCAGGAACTTTAGCGATTAAAAACGTTGCTGATTTATATGTATATCCAAATACACTGTATGCTGTAAAAGTAAATGGTGCGCAAGTAAAAGAATGGCTTGAAATGTCTGCAGGTCAGTTCAATCAAATTGATCCAAATAAAGCGGAGGAACAGTCATTAGTAAATGTAAACTATCCTACATATAACTTTGATATTTTAGATGGCGTAAAATACGAAATTGATGTGACACAACCAGCAAAGTATGATAAAGATGGAAAAGTAGTAAACCAAAATGCAAATCGTATTGTGAATATAACATATGCTGGAAAACCAATCGCTGATGATCAAGAATTTATTGTTGCTACAAATAACTATCGTGGCAGCAGTCAAACATTCCCTGGTGTAAGTAAAGGTGAAGTTGTATATCAATCTCAAGATGAAACGCGTCAAATCATTACGAAATATATGAAAGAAACACCTGTTATTAATCCAGCAGCAGATCAAAACTGGGCGTTTAAACCAATTGCTGCTGAAAAATTAAATACTACATTTGACTCTTCACCAAATGCGCAGAAGTACATTACAAAGGATGGGAAAATCTCTTATGTTGGTCCATCTGAAAATGAGTTTGCGAAATATGCAATTGATTTAACGAAAAAGAACGATGGAGATAAGCCGACACCGCCAACACCGCCAACACCAGGTGAAGGAAATGATGGAGATAAGCCAACAACACCGCCAACACCAGGTGAGGAGAACAACGGTGGTAATCCAACAACACCAGGCGGGGAAAACAACGGTGGTAACCCAACAACACCAGGCGGAGAAAACAATGGAGATCCCCAAACAAATCCTGACAATGGAAATAAAGATACGAAAGAACATACAAATGTAAGTGAAGATAAAGAAACAAACGAAGTAGAGCGTGATTTACCAAAAACGGGAGCGAGTGTCTTCTCTACAATTGGAGCGGGACTTGCGTTTGTTGGAGCAGGCGTGTTTATGTTATTTAGACGAAAAAAAGCAAATAGATAATAACGTTCGCAAATAGAGGAATAAAGAAAAAAGGGATTACCACTGTCGGTAATCCCTTTTTCTTTATATTTCATTTAAGAAACTGAAACAGTTTTTTCTTTTTTCCATGAAAGCCCGAATCCTGTGAATCCAACGATAATTGTAACGATTGGGCAAGCTAAGCAGAAGATTGAGTATGGAACATAATCAATTGTTGGAACGCTTAGTACGTTTGCTAAGAAGACGCCGCTTACGCCCCATGGTACAAGAGGATTAACAACTGTGCCTGCATCTTCTAGTACGCGTGATAAATTACGGCGTTCTAAACCGACTTCATCGTATTTGTTAGCAAATGCTTGTCCTGTTAAAACGATAGATAAGTATTGCTCACCAAGCAAGAAGTTAACTCCAATTGCTGTTGAAGCGGTAGAAATAATTAAACGAGTGCTTGTCTTAACGAAATTAGAAATAATGTTCATAAGCTGAGTAATAATGCCAATTCCTTGTAGTAACCCACCCATAGAAAGAGCAAGGAAAATAAGTGCAATTGACATAAGCATACTTTGTAATCCACCGCGTGATAATAAACTATCAATATCTTTTATGCCTGTCTTAGCAACATAGCCATCTTGCATAATTTTCATCAAATCAGCAAGTGATGTACCCGGCTTGAAAATAAAGAGAATGATAATACCAGCTACAATGCCAGCAAGTAAAGTTGGAACAGCCGGTACTTTTTTAAATGCGCATACGAATAGTAATAGAATCGGAATAAGTGTGACAATTGAAATGATTGTATTCTTTTCTAACGCATTTGTAAAAGTAGAGAAATCAACATTTCCTGAAGAACCACTTCCTAAAATGAAGAAAGCGATAAAGGCAATAATGAAAGCAGGAATTGTTGTCCAAAGCATGTTACGAATATGTTCAAATAGATCCACTCCTGTTACAGCAGGAGCTAAGTTTGTTGTATCCGATAAAGGAGACATCTTATCCCCGAAGAAAGCTCCAGAAACAATTGCACCAGCAATAAGTGCTGGATCGTATCCAAGAGCAGTACCCATTCCCATAAAAGCAAGTCCTACTGTCGCTGCTGTTGTAAAGGCGCTGCCGATACTTGTTCCGACAATTGCACAAACAACAAAGACTGTCGGGATGAAAATCTTTGGTGCTACAAGCCCGAATCCGTATACCATTAATGTTGGAATTGTCCCAGCAGCGATCCAAACGCTAATTAATACACCGACAAGTAAGAAGATGAAAATGGATGGAATACCAGCTGAAATACTACTTATCATTCCTTTTTCCATAGTAGACCAAGGGATTTTTTTAATAAATCCAAATGCTAATAATACAATAATGCCAAATAAAATTGGGATGTGTGGTGATGTTCCTAATTGAATAACGCTAAAGCCAATACAGAAAAAGATGAAAAATGTTAAAAGAATAGATTCAATTTTTGAAACCATTGTTTGCCCCTCCTAATAATCTAAAATAGTTCTTTTTTATATAAAATTCGCCAATATTGTATATTTCCTTCTAAAATTTAGAATTTTGCGACAAATTACCGGTAATTGTTTAGCATCATAAAAAAACGTCCCTGCATATAAATATGCAGGGACGAAAAGAATCGCGGTACCACCCTAGCTTGTGAAATGAACGTAGCACAAAATAAAGGGTCGTATAATATGCACCAACAGAAAATAAAAAACGCCCCTGCAGTATATGCAGGGACGAAAAAAATCGCGGTACCACCCTAAATTGTGAAACAGTTTCATTTCACCACTCTGTAGAAATAACGGTCCATAACCGTCTTTCACTACTCCAAACGTTTCGTAAAAGAAGCTCCAGGGGGTAATTCATAATTCGCTCTGTACTGGTTCGCACCGACCACCAGCTCTCTGAAATCAGAAAACGAAATACTACTAAATCCTATCATCGCCGATTCATATGATGTTAGTTAAATTTTTATCACATATCTATCACATATGTCAACATATATACTTATTATTTTTTTTAAGAAAATAACGAGAGAATGTTTTTTTTAGTTCTTATTTGTGCGTTATAATGAAAATAGAAAGGAGGGGAGTGAATGAAGAAAAAATTATTTCTTTTGACAACCTTACTTGTTCTTGGTGGAGGTGCTGGAATTTATACAGTATTTGCGGCATCACCAGATCAACCGAAATTAAAGGTTGAGCAAAAAGTAGAAACAAAGGAATTAGAGAAAGTCAAAGAAGAAAAGAATAGAGAGAAAACAGCTGCTAAATTAGGTGTTCCTCTTGAAGGAAAAACAGAAAAAGAAATTCAAAAAGAGTTAAATACAGCAAGGTTTGAAAAGCGTCATGAGCTGCTTATAGAACATGCAAAACAACTTGGAATTGATACTGAAGGGAAAAAAGACGAAGAGATTATTTTGGAAATCGGAAAGATTCAGCATGGAAAATAAAACGACTTATCTTATGATAAGTCGTTCTTTTTTAAGAACATTTACCTTTTAAAATAATTGACAGTATTTTAATTTTAATGTTAACTATATTTATATAAAAGTTAACATTAGGGGTGACAATTGTGACTGTTAGTAGCAATACAAGTAAAAGAACAACCTATACATATGAAGAGTTGGCTGAGAAAAATAAAGCATACGTATGGCATCCATTTACGCAAATGAAGGACTATTTAGCGGAAGATCCAGTTATTATTGAGCGAGGAGAAGGCCGTAAATTATATGACGTAAATGGAAATGGTTATTGGGATGGCGTTTCATCCATTTGGCTTAATGTTCATGGACATCATGTTCCTGAATTAGATAATGCAATTCGTGAACAATTAAATAAAGTCGCGCATTCGACTATGCTAGGACTTGCAAATGTGCCATCGATTTTACTTGCAGAAAAGATCATTGAAGTTGTTCCGGAAGGTTTGAAAAAAGTATTCTATTCAGATTCTGGTTCTACAGCTGTTGAAATTGCAATTAAGATGGCTTTTCAATATTGGCAGCATAAAGGAAAACCTAAAAAACAAAAGTTTATTACATTAAAAGAAGCATATCATGGAGATACAATTGGAGCTGTTTCAGTAGGAGCGATTGACTTGTTTCACCAAGTGTACAGTTCGCTCTTATTTGAAGCAATAAAAATGCCATATCCATATACATATCGTTCTCCTTATGGGGATGACAAAGAACAAATTGTTCAAAAACATTTGGAAGAAATGGAAAAGTTATTAAAAGAAAAACATGATGAGATTGCAGCTATTATTGTAGAGCCGTTAATGCAAGGTGCAGGCGGTATGATTACAATGCCGAAAGGATATTTAAAAGGTCTTCGAGATCTTTGTACAACATATAATGTTTTATTTATTACAGATGAGGTGGCAACGGGATTTGGTCGTACTGGAAAAATGTTTGCTTGTGAACATGAAAATGTTACACCGGATATTTTAACAGCTGGAAAAGGCTTAACCGGTGGGTATTTACCGGTAGCTATTACTGTGACAACAGATGAAATTTATGATGCTTTTTTAGGTAGCTATGAAGAGCAGAAAACATTTTTCCATGGTCATAGTTATACCGGCAATCCATTAGGTTGCGCAGTTGCAATTGCTAATTTAGAACTTTATGAAAAAACAAATCTAGTAAAAGATGTTGCATACAAAGCAGAATATGTAGGGAAACAATTGGAAGCACTTTATGAATACAAACATGTTGGAGATATTCGTCAGTGTGGATTGATGGTAGGAATTGAACTTGTGAAAAATAAAGAAACGAAAGAGCCGTTTGAATGGACGGAGCGAGTAGGCGTGGAAGTGTGTAAGCGATCAAGAGAACTAGGAATGATTTTACGTCCGCTTGGTAATACCATTGTATTTATGCCACCGTTAGCATCTCAAGTAGATGAGATTGATGAAATGCTGCACATTTTATATCAAGCAATTGCAGATGTTACGGAGGGAGAATAATGGGTGGCTTTTTTATAACGGCAACGGATACGGAAGTGGGAAAAACAGTTGTTACAGGTGCATTAGCAGGAGTATTTAGAAATCGCGGGTATAACGTAGGGATATATAAACCATTGCAAAGCGGGCACATCGCTTCGAATCCAGAAGGGGATGCAGTTAGATTGAAAATGGCATCAGGAGTAATGACAGAGGCTGATCGCATTAGTCCTTATTCTATTGAAGAACCTCTCGCGCCAAGATTGGCAATGCGGCGAGCAGGAAGAACTGTGACACTAGCACAAATTACGGCTCATTATAATGAGTTAATGACAGAATTTGATAGTTTGCTTGTAGAAGGTGCAGGTGGTCTTGCAGTCCCATATACAGAAGATGCTTTAGTGGTTGATTTTGCAAAGGAATTGAAATTACCACTTATTATTGTCGCACGTCCGGCGTTAGGTACTGTGAATCATACCGTTTTAACGATTTCGTATGCGAAAGCCCATGGTTTAACAGTTGCGGGTGTTATTTTATCCGGCTGTAAGGAATGTGAGAAGGAACGTGTGCAAGAGAATAAAGAAATGATTGAGGAGTTAAGTGGTATTCCGGTTTTGGGTTTACTACCAGAGCTTCAAGAAGGGTTTACGCGTGAAGAACTATTGAAAGCAGCAGAAGAGAATATTACGATTTCAAATTTAGAGGAGTTCGTCAAACATGGATCAAACGTGGAATTTACACTTTCACTCTAGTTTAAATCGTTTGAAAGAGAAATCACAATATCGACATGTAGTTATGACTGAGCAAGCTGAAGAACCATGGCTTATTAGGAATGGAAAACGTATGTTAAATTTAGCTTCGAATAACTATCTAGGCTTGGCGGGAGATAGACGATTAAAAGAAGCGTCTATTGTAGCGACAAAGGAATATGGAGTAGGAGCGACAGCATCACGACTTGTTGTAGGAAATTATGCACTATATGAAGAGGTCGAACAGAGTGTTTGTGATTGGAAAGAAACTGAAAAAGCAATCATTGTGAACAGTGGATATTCAGCAAATGTCGGGGCAATCTCTTCTTTAGTTGGGCGTCACGACATTGTTTTTAGCGATAAGTTAAATCATGCCAGCATTGTTGATGGGATTATGCTTAGCGGTGCAGAACATAAAAGATATCGACATAATGATTTAGAATATTTGGAAAGATTGTTGCGGATGGCACCTGTCGCAAAGCGAAAGTTAATCGTAACAGACACGGTTTTCAGCATGGATGGAGATGTTGCGCATCTAAAAGAGTTGATTATGCTGAAAGAAAAATATGGAGCATTATTGATGGTTGATGAGGCGCATGCAGGTGGAATATATGGAAAGCATGGTGCTGGTTTAGCGCATGTAGAGCAGGGACTTTCTGAAGGAATCGACATTCATATGGGAACGTTTAGTAAAGCGCTAGGGTGTTATGGAGCTTATTTAGCAGGTGATGCAATTTGTATCGATTATATGAAAAACACGATGAGAAGCTTCATTTTCACAACAGCATTACCGCCAGGGACACTTGGCGCAATGAAACGTGCAATTGAAATTGTGAAGGAAGATGAGGGAAGACGGCAGCGGCTCTTAGAAAATGGAGCTTATTTCCGCAATGCTTTAGAAGAAGTTGGTTTCAATATTGGTGATAGTTCAACACATATAGTACCAATTATTGTGGCGTCGAATGAAGCTACGCTACATTTTAGTGAAAAACTGCAGGAGGCAGGAATTGCTGCAATTGCTATCAGGCCACCAACTGTTCCATATAATAGTTCGCGAATCCGATTCGCAGTTACATCTGAACATACAAAAGCTGACTTGCAATGGGCTATTGAGCAAATCATTCGAATTGGTAAAGAAGAGGGGGAATGAGATGAAACAGCCCGAGCTTATTTTCATTCCTGGATGGGGGATGGAAAAACAAGTATGGGATCCATTACTTCCATATTTTCAGGAATATTCTGTCTGGCATGTTGAATGGCGTGGTGTAAAAGAACTTAGTGAGTTTGCAGAACGAGTAGCAGAAGCTGCAAGAGGGCAGGATGTGATTTTGATTGGATGGTCACTTGGTGCATTAGCTGCCCTTCAAGCATGTGATAGAGTGCGGGTAAAAGGGATGATTTTAATAGGTGGTACAGCAAAGTTTACAGTGGATGAAAATTACGAGAGTGGATGGAAACTTCCTTTTGTAGAGCGGATTAAAAGAAGTTTAGTGAAGGGAAAGGACCACACATTGGAGCGTTTCTATAAAAGTATGTTTACAAAACAAGAGATAAAAGATAGTGAACAATTTGAAGACATTGCAGAACGTTTTCAAGGTGATTCCATTGAATCTTTACAGCTGGGACTTGATTATTTAATAGAGATGGATATGAGAAGTCAGTTAAAGCATGTAAAGATGCCGGTATTACTTCTTCATGGAGAACAGGATGCGATATGTCCACTATCTGCTGCTCGCTATATACAAGAAAATACGAATGGGGCGCTTAAAGTAATAAATGGAGCTGGGCATGCACTTTGTGTAACTGATTCCGAATATTGCGCAAATGAAATCATCCAGTTTGTAGAGGGGATACAAAATGATCAACAAAACGTTATTACAAAAACGATTTAATGGGGCAGCTGTATCCTATGATCAATATGCAAGTGTACAAAAAAAGATGGCGCAACAATTAATTTCTATAATGAAAAAACACTATCACAAGATGTCGTCCATCCGTATTTTAGAACTCGGATGTGGCACAGGCTATTTGACTGAGCAATTAGCTGTTTCCTTTCCAAATGCAGCAATTACTGCAATTGATTTTGCTGAAAGTATGATTGCTGTTGCGAAAACGAGAAATCACGTGGAATCTGTGACATTTCGGTGTGAAGATATTGAACATCTTACATTAAGTGAGTCATTTGATGTCATTATTTCAAGTGCAACATTTCAATGGCTAAACGATTTGCAAACAACGGTGAAACGTTTATATCATCATCATTTATTTGAGGATGGCTTGTTGTTATTTTCAACATTTGGAGAGCAAACATTTCAAGAACTTCATACGGCATTTCAAAGTGCTAAAGAAGAAAGAAATATGCAAAATGATGCATCTGTTGGACAACATTTTTTAACGAGAGAACAGCTGCAAGATGTATGTGAAAGTGTAACAGGGGATGTTCATGTTTCTGAAACATGTTACATAGAGAAGTTTGCTACAGTTCGTGAGTTTCTGCAATCGATTCGGAAAGTAGGCGCGACGAATAGCAATGCAGAATCTTACTGTCAAAGCCCATCTATCTTTCGAACTATGCTCCGCATATACGAAAAAGATTTCACGGAAGAAGGGGAAATTGTAGCAACGTACCATGCTTTATTTGCGTATATTGAAAAAGAGGGGAAGAGAAGAAATGAAACAAGTACAAACAAAAGTAGATTGGAAGCAAATTGCATCTGAAGTAGTAGAGGGCAGAAGTATAACGAAAGAAGAAGCGATAGCTATTTTAGAAGCAGATGATACAGAAGTATTAGAGATTATGAATGCAGCTTATATCATACGTCATCATCATTTTGGTAAAAAAGTAAAATTAAATATGATTATTAATACGAAATCTGGATTATGCCCAGAAGATTGTGGGTATTGCTCACAGTCTATCGTTTCAGAGGCACCAATCGATAAGTATGCATGGTTAACACAGGAAAAAATTATTGAAGGTGCACACGAAGCAATTCGCCGTAAAGCGGGTACATACTGTATTGTTGCATCTGGTCGTCGTCCAACTGATAAAGAAGTAAATCATGTTATCGGTGCAGTGAAAGAAATCCGTGAAACAACGGATTTGAAAATTTGCTGCTGCTTAGGTTTTTTAAATGAGGATCAAGCAGGACGCTTAGCAGAAGCAGGTGTTCACCGTTATAACCATAACTTAAATACACATGCAAACAATTATGATAGCATTTGCTCAACACATACGTATGATGATCGTGTAGATACAGTAGAAAAAGCAAAGCAAGCGGGTATTTCCCCATGTTCTGGTGCGATTTTTGGAATGGGGGAAACGAAAGAGCAGCGCGTTGAAATTGCGCTTGAATTACAACGTATAGATGCGGATTCTATTCCATGTAACTTCCTTGTTGCTGTAAAAGGAACACCGCTTGAAGGACAGAAAGAATTAACACCAGTAGAATGTTTAAAAGTACTAGCGATGATGCGATTTGTCAATCCATCAAAAGAAATTCGAATTTCCGGTGGCCGCGAAATTAATTTGCGCTCTGTGCAGCCGCTTGGCTTATTCGCAGCAAATTCAATCTTTGTTGGTGATTATTTAACAACAGAGGGGCAAGAGCCAACAGCAGATTGGAATATGATTGAAGATTTAGGGTTTGAGATTGAGGAATGTGCGCTGTAAAAATGAGGGGGAAAGCCCCTTTGTAGATTAGAATAATCGAATAAAGTTTATACAAAACAGCCATTTTTTCATGGAATATTTATGAAAGGATGGCTGTTTTATGGTTTCCATTACAAAGGAAAATATTTTCTTTTGTGTACAAACACCTTTTTCCACTAACAAATAACACATATGGAAAATAAAGGAGGGGTGATTGAAATAAAAAGGTAAATAAAAAAATATTTCGATTATATTGTGATTGGTGCTGGAACTACCGGAGGGGTAATCGCTAAAGAATTGACAGATGATAAATGTACTTCCGTGCTAGTTCTTGAAGCAGGGACAAATATGACGAATCAATTAAGTAATCCTTCTGTGGTGAATGCACTTACCTTAGCTACTGATAATAAGTTTTTATTTAATATTTTGTCTAAAATAGAGCAAGTAATTGGGCGGCAACTTAGATTGCCAGATGGTAATCCTTCTATGCCTGCACAGATAATCGCTTTAAATGCAGTGCGATTTATTCAAGAAGATTTTTGCCCATATAGTATGGATGACAGTGATCTTGAATGTTAGGAAGATTAATAATTAAATGTTAAAAAAGTCGTTTTTTCTTGTGAACGTTTTCTATTACTTCGTCTTAATTAAGCAATAATTGTGAAATATTAACATTAGCTTTCTTAGAAATTTAGCTTATTTCAACACCGTTCAAGTTTTGAACGATGTTACTTAATTAAGAGATGAATAAAAATTGATTGTAGCTTTATGAATGTAGTCTTTCGTGAAATTTTATTGTAAATAAAATGTAATAAAGTACCTCTAGTCCTTCAGATAAGTAGCTTTTTAGTAAAAAATTTAATTGTGTGGGCGAATTTTCCACCCTGTAATTGTACATAGTAAAGGTGTAATTTATTTCGGGTTGGAGGATTTCAAATGCACAAATATATACTAGCTATTATGACCTTTCTTATTTTATTAAAGGCAATAAGCACCGATCCTGTTAAGGCAGCTGAAAATCCGGAACAGAAAGAAATGCAGCAAAGAATCGAACAGCATTTTCGAACAAAAGCTGAGCATTTTGGTATTGAAACTGAAGGGAAGGATCTAAAAGAAGTAAGAAAAGAGCTACATATTGTAGAGGAAGAAAAGAAGCGAGAAAATGTCTGGAAAACAGCTCAAAATCTTCGTATTAAGACAGAAGGAAAAACGATGGCTGAATTGATAAAAGATGTGCGGAAAAAAGTGGGAAAATAAATAGAAGAAAAAAGAGGCGAAAGCCTCTTTTTTTATGCCCATTGTTTTGATAAATGAGCCATTTCAATCGCAGCAACTGCAGATTCATATCCTTTGTTGCCAGCTTTTGTACCAGCACGTTCAATTGCTTGTTCAATTGTTTCAGTCGTTAATACGCCGAAAATAACTGGGATGTCTGCTTGTAATGATAAAGAGGCAACACCTTTTGCAACTTCATTACAAACATAATCATAATGAGTTGTAGCACCGCGAATGACTGTACCTAGTGTAATGACAGCATCGTATTTGCCGCTGTTTGCCATTTTCTTTGCGATTAATGGGATTTCAAATGCGCCTGGAACCCATGCAACATCAATATCATTTTCTTCTACACCATGTCGTTTTAAACCGTCTAGTGCACCGCCTAGTAGTTTGCTCGTAATAAATTCATTGAAACGTCCAACAACAATCCCTACTTTTAATCCTGTACCAACTAAATGACCTTCGAATACCATAATATATCTCTCCTTTAATTATAATTAATAGATTATAAGTTTAATAGGTGACCTAATTTTTCTACCTTTGTTTGTAAATATGTTTTGTTTTCTTCTTTTGTTGGCATTTGCAATGGTACGCGTTCGACAACTTCTAAATCATAACCTTGCAAACCTGCGATTTTTCTTGGATTATTCGTTAATAAACGCAATTGCTGTAACCCTAGATCTTTTAAGATTTGGGCACCAATACCGTAATCGCGAAGATCGGCAGGAAATCCTAGTTTTTCATTTGCCTCAACAGTATCTAATCCTTCTTCTTGTAATTTGTATGCACGGAGCTTATTCAGCAAGCCAATCCCGCGGCCTTCTTGGCGCATATAAAGAAGAATACCTTTTCCTTCGCGTTCAATTTGAGAAAGAGCAGCATGAAGCTGTGGACCACAGTCACAGCGGCATGAACCGAAAACATCGCCAGTTAAACATTCAGAATGCAAACGAACGAGAACAGGTTCACCAGTAGAAATGTCTCCTTTTACGAGAGCGATATGTTCTTTCTGATCCAATGAGTTGGAATAACCGATTGCATGAAATGTACCGAAATCTGTCGGTAATGTAATTTCAATCTCCCTTGTCACGAGCGTTTCATGATGGCGGCGATAGGCGATTAAATCTTCAATCGTAATCATTTTTATATTAAATTGTTTTGCAACTTGTACTAAATCAGGAACACGTGCCATCGTGCCGTCTTCATTTATAATTTCACAAATAACTCCGGCTGGTTCTGCGCCACATAATTTTGCTAAATCAACAGCTGCCTCTGTATGCCCAGCGCGGCGCAGGACTCCACCTTCTTTGGCGATTAAAGGAAAGATATGACCCGGACGATTAAAATCTGTTCCTTTTGAATCCGGATTTAATAATTCGCGCACAGTCGTTGCACGTTCGTAAGCACTAATACCTGTTGTTGTAGAAATATGGTCAACGCTTACTGTAAACGCAGTATGATGAGAATCTGTATTATGAGAAACCATAGGCTCTAACTGTAAGCGTTCCGCATATTGTTCTGTAATCGGTACACAGACAAGGCCACGGCCATGTGTAATCATAAAATTAATTGTTTCTGGTGTAATGTTCTCTGCTAAAGCGATGAAATCTCCTTCGTTTTCACGGCTTTCATCATCACATACGATGACGACTTTTCCTTGTTTTAAATCTTCTAGTGCTTCTTCAATACGATGAAACATTGTGCTTCCTCCTTATAGAAATCCGTTTTCTTGTAAAAAGCTTTCTGTAACTGAAGTGCTTCGCTTTGTTGGCTTTGAAATAAAACGTTCGATATATTTTCCAATCATGTCACATTCAATATTCACAATATCTCCCGCCGCTTTTTTACCAATGATAGATTCGCTTACGGTATGTGGAATGAGCGAGATTGTAATGGAAGATTCATCTATATCAAATATTGTTAAACTTGTGCCATCAACAGCAATGGACCCTTTTTGTAAACAATAACGGAGTAAATCATCTGGAATTCCAATTTTGTAATATATAGCATTGTAGTGCTGTTTTTTATTTAAAATGGTTCCAATTCCATCGATATGCCCTGTGACGAAATGTCCACCAAAGCGTCCGTTTGCAGCCATTGCTCGTTCTAAATTTACTTTAGAACTGGTGCCGAGCATACGTAATGATGTCGCTCGCACCGTTTCAGGCATCGCATCAACAGTAAAAGAAGACGCTGTAAAAGAAGTGACGGTTAAACAGATCCCATTTACAGCAATACTGTCTCCTAGTTTTACGTCTGACAAGATTGTGTTTGCTGTAATTGTTAGCTTCATCGCTTCTCCGCTTTGCCTGATATTCGAAACAGTTCCAAGTTCTTCTACAATTCCTGTAAACATGCAGGCACCTCATTTCGCACACTAGCAACGATTTTTATATCATCACCAATTTGTTTCATCTCTTGAATTTGCAAGGAAATTGCATCTTGCAGTTTTATAAAGCCGGTGCCACCAAACATAGTTGGAGCATCTTTTCCGCCGATTAATTTTGGACTTATATAGGTCACAATTTCATTGAAACACTTTGTTTCTAAAAAGCTCGCGTGTACCGATTGTCCACCTTCAACAAAGAGTGAAAGGATTTGTTTCTCACCGAGAAGGAGGAGAAGGTCGCGTATTTCAATTTGGCTCGTCTTCATTTGAAGTACAGATACCGCCTGAGATTCGTAGCCCGCTATTTTTTCTTTATTTACATCTTTTCCAACAATAATCCATGTTGGTGCCATCTCGTCTGTAATGACATGAGAGGATAGCGGAGTTCGTAAATGTGTATCTAAAATAATACGAATCGGATGCTTGCCGCCGTTTGGAAGGCGTGTTGTTAAAGATGGATTATCAGCTATGACAGTATTCACTCCGATAAGGATGGCATCGTGCGTATGACGATATTGATGGACATCTGTACGAGCAACTTCACCTGTAATCCATTTGCTTTCCCCGGTAGTAGTTGCTATTTTTCCATCTAAACTCATCGCTGTTTTTATTGTTACAAACGGCAGTTTCGTTTTCATATAGTGGAAAAAGTACCGGTTTAATGCGGTGGCCTCTTCTTCGAGAACACCAGTAGTTACGCTAATACCAGCTTTTTGCAAACGTTTTGCACCGCTACCTGAAACGAGCGGATTGCAATCAAGTGTGGCAATTACAACACGTTTCACCTTTTTTTCAATAAGTAGATCGCAGCACGGTGGAGTTTTTCCAAAGTGACTACACGGCTCTAACGTTACATATACAGTGGAGCCGTTTGCTTTATCACCGGCCATGCGAAGAGCGTGAACTTCAGCGTGTTCTTCGCCTGCAAGCAGATGCGCTCCCATTCCAACGATGTTTCCATCTTTTACAACAACAGCACCGACCATTGGATTTGGACTTGTTTGACCTGCAGTACTTTGTGCTAATTGCAAGGCAATCCTCATATATTCTTGGTCTGTCATTCTTTTCACCTCTCCTAAGAAAAATCAAAAAACCCCAAGGATAATAGTATCCTTGGGGTTTGGGAGACGTGATTTCTAGTAATATAGTTCGAATACGAGAGTATAGGAAAGAAGCCTAACGATAATTGATATTTTTGCACGAGAAAAAAGCCTAGCAAACTATCAATTTTTTATACGCTAGTCGTATCTTTTTATTTCAGCATAGAAAAATAGGTATATGAAATAAAACATATACAGTGATTCAAAACGAATCAGTAAAAATGTGTACGCCAAAATAAAAGTGTATTCGCTATATAAGCACTAGAAAACATATCCTTCTCCCATCCAGACTATACTGTCGGCCCTAGAATTTCACTAGATCCACCGTTTCCGAGTTGGAAACGGGTCACGGACTTAGAAGTGTGCACTTCATCACCGCCGGTTGGGAATTTCACCCGACCCCGAAGGATGCTGTTTGCTCACATTATAGCACAAAAAAGAAAAAGGGATAGTAAAAAATATTCGAATGTGAAGAATTGTATGAAAATGAAGGGGGAAATTAATTTTGTTATACTATATAAATACAAATTGAAAACTTGATAGAAAACCTTTTCTTTTTAGGGGAGGAGAGAGAGTCCGAGGCGGTTCACCCCATGCCATGTTAAACAAAAGGAGAAAATAAATGGAGGTCTGCTTTTGTTTTCATAGCCGCGACTTAAATGTTGGAGAATCAAAATGTATATATAGTATGGGAAAGATTTCAGTATATGTAAACGAGGTGGAAATATGAAATATATTGCAGTAGGAATCGGTGGTATTGTTGGAGCTTTAGCACGATACGAATTAGGACAATGGGCTGGTATTCATTCAGTCGATTCTTTTCCGCTGGCAACATGGTCAGCGAATATGATTGGTAGTTTTTTATTGGCATTTTTAACGATGTATTTGTTTCGTATGAAACATGTTTCACAAGTGATAATGAGTAGCATTGGAACAGGAATGATTGGTTCTTTTACCACTTTTTCAACATTTAACGTAGAGACGTTGAAATTCATGCAGCATGAAGCGTTTCTTATGGCATTTTATTATGTAAGTACAAGTGTAGTTGGAGGATTGCTCTTTTCTTTATTTGGATTTTATCTTGGAAATGCATTATATGAAAAAAGCATGAAGAAAGAAGGAGCACTATGAATATATTGCTTGTAGGAATCGGTGGTTTTTTTGGAGCAATTGCTAGATTTTCTATTAGTAATGCAATGAAAGAAAAGTACGGAAGCTTGTTTCCATATGGAACACTATTTGTAAATATATTAGGCTCATTTTTACTAGGTCTATTGTATGGAGCTGAGGTGAGTAGTACATGGCTATTATTATGCGGAACAGGATTTATGGGAGCATTTACTACTTTTTCAACATTTAAACTTGAAATTGTTCAATTGATACATAAGCGAGAAGGACAAAAGGCTGTATTGTATTTAATAATGAGTTATATGCTAGGCATTTTTTCAGCATTTTTAGGTTTTTATATAGGGCATATATAAGAAGCGCGCGCAAGTCATTGCGCGTGCTTCTTATATCATTATTCTCCCTTTGGTGCTCGAACAACAGATTCAAATATGCCTTTATGCGAAGCGTCGCAATAAGGCATATTTTTTGATAAGCCGCAGCGACATAAAGAAAATGCAGGTTTTGCCGGGAAAGCATTCCCTTGTGAGTCGATTAATTCCACATCCCCTGTAATGCGAAATGAACCATTATCATTTACTTTAATTTGAACTTTTGCCAACGTTATTCCCCTCCTCTCAAACGCTTATGTTCATCATATAATTGTAGGAAGCACTTGACAATAAGAAAACAGTTCTTTGTGTGTAGGGGCAGAGAATGTTATAATAACGTTTATAACTGAAATACAGTAAGGTGACGAAACATGAATAAACAATTACGTACATTACAAAATATTGCAAATGAGCGCACTTGGGCATCGTTTTTAAATGATAATCATCCATATAGCTTACTTCATTGGTCGATTGCAGGTGTGGGACAAGAAGCAAAAGATGTGTGGCTTTTGCAAGATGAGGTAACATTTCAAACGACAGAATTTCAAACGCTTGATGAAGCGGTAAAATGGATTTCTGAAAATATGGAACAAGTTACAGATGTTTTAGCGCAGTAATATGAAAAAACAGGCTTATGCAAGCCTGTTTTTTGTTTCTTTTACATATGTTTCTAAGAATTGATCAACGGCATCCTCATACTCTTGTCTATTTTCGTTATAAGAGCAAGCGTGTGCACCGTGTTCTGCAATAAAGAGCTGTTTATTATTTTCTTTTGCTTCATAAAGGGCTTTTGTCATATCACATAAAATATAGTCATCGTCTTTACTATGAATAAAAAGGACTGGATTATTTATGTTTTTTACACAATCGATAGGAGAAACTTCACGTATTGTATAACCGTCTCGTACTTTTAAAACGGCATTTGCCAATGGTAGTAGTGGCCATTTTGGTAAATGAAACTCGACTTTTAAGCGATGGTGTAATTGTTCGTAGAAGTCAGAAAATGGACAATCTGCAATGTAAAAATCAGCACCGTCTTCCACCATACCTGCGTATTGTAGCAATGTCGCTGCTCCCATTGATTCTCCATGAACACCAAGTATAATATTTGTACCAAAACGGTCTTTGAGCCAGTCAACTACCGTCTTTAAATCATATTTTTCGTAATAGCCATAACTTGTCGTTTTACCACCTGTTTTACCATGGCGACGATGATCATAAATAAATACATTGTAGCCTCTGTTTAAAAATAAATTTGCATATTTGACAGAGTTTATTTTATTTACGGTTACACCGTGGCAAAAAATCATAAATTTATTAGAATTGCCTGCAGAAATGTAGTAGCCGTGAAGGTCGTATTTAAATTGAGACGGGATACGAACCTCTTCTTTTGGAATGGCGTTAAAATCCTCTAAGCGAAAGTGTTTTTTTGTTTCACGTTCTAAAATTTCTTCCTCTGTTTTTTTCTTTAAATACATTACTTTATTGGTAAAGAAAATACCGATACCAATTAATGCTCCTATTATGGTTAGCAATGCTGTAAAAAAACGTTTCATATCTTCCCTCATCCTCCAAATATCTCTGCATATGATACACTTATATTGTATCATAATGATGTAAAAGGGGGAGAGAGTGGGACATGATTCGAATACAAAAAATCACAGTGGAAATGAGAAAAACAATTGAACTTTTTATGCATGAAAATTGGGGAAGCACGTTGATGGTTTCACGTGAAAGAGCACATCAGTTAGATCAATTGCCTGGTTTTATTGCAACTGAAGATAACAGAATAATAGGAATTATTACATATGAAATAAAAGAAAATGATTGTGAGATTGTTTCTTTAGATAGCTTTAAGGAGAACAAGGGAATTGGAACTAAGCTTGTAGAGTACGTAATTGATATTGCAAAAAAACAATGTTGTAAAAAGGTGTGGCTTATTACAACAAATGATAATACAAACGCACTTCGTTTTTATCAGAAACGTGGTTTTATGATGACGAATTTATATATTGATGCGGTCAAGGAAGCAAGGAAGATAAAGCGAGAAATTCCGCTTATTGGCTATGATAACATCGCGATTTTACATGAAATTCAACTAGAAAAAATGAATTTATAAAATCCATCTTTATATATGTTGAAGATGGAAAATGTAAGAAGTATTTTATGTAACAATTTTCAGAAATATAAAATAATAACCTTGACGAATAGCCTACTTTGTTTTAGGTTTAAATTGTAAGCTATTACCATATTAAGGGGTGACGATGTGGCAACCATACGTGATGTTGCAAAATTGGCCGGTGTTTCAGTCGCAACCGTTTCACGAGTCATTAATGAAAAAGGGTATGTTCATGAGGATACAGTAAAACAAGTAAAACAAGCAATTGAAGAACTACAGTATAAACCAAATGCTGTAGCGAAGGCGTTATTTAAAAAATCTTCGACAATGATTGCTATATTAGTATCAAATTTAGAAGATCCATCCTATATAACATTACTTCGTTCAGTAGAAGAGGCTGCATATAAAGAAGGATATCAAATTGTTATTTGTAATACAGAAAATAAAACAGGATATATAGATATATTAATGCAAAATAATATTGCTGGCGTTATTATGACGAAAGATGTATTTGAGCATGTGAAGCAACTTTCCCTTCCATTTGTTGTACTTGAGGGCGGAACAGAGGCAGCATCTATTTCTACATATTATGAAAGTGGTAGAAAGGCCGTTACTGTATTGAAAGAAAAAGGTTGTCATTTTCTTGCTTATATTGGGGATAAGATAGAAGACGAAGCAATGGAAGAGCACACTGCTGGTTTTTTAGATGCTGTTTGGGATGAAGGAATTGCTTATCGAGAAGAAAAAATAAAGGGACAAGATGAGGAAAGTCAAATTGCTGAATTATTACGGAAGCATCCTTATATAGATGGTATAGTAGCTGCTAGCGATGCGATTGCAATTGCTACAATTCGCGCGGCGAATGCTCTTGATCTCCATATACCGAATCATTTGCAAGTCATTGGTTTTAAGGGAAGTTTACAAGGTGAATGGGTTACGCCGTCTTTGACAACAATTGGAAGTTGTTTTGAAAGGCAAGGAGTATTAGCTGTACAAAGATTGGTAGGGAAAATGAAAAAGGAACAAGTAAAACTTGAGGAAGTGAAGCAAGAGTTTATATTAATCGAACGAGAATCTACAAAGTAAAAGGTGCGTCTAGTAAACGCACCTTTTTTATAATGTTATAGCAGCAATAAAGCCGAATATAAGTAACGGAATATTGTAGTGAAGAAAAGTTGGGACACACGTATCCCATATATGATGATGCCTGCCATCAGCATTTAAACCTGAGGTAGGTCCTAGTGTACTATCAGATGCTGGAGAACCAGCATCACCTAATGCACCAGCTGTACCGATAATCGCGATGGTTGCCATCGGGCTAAACCCAAGTTGGATACATAGCGGGACGAAGATGGTTGTTAAAATCGGAATGGTAGAAAAGGAAGAACCGATTCCCATCGTAACGAGCAGACCGATAACAAGCATAAGAAAGGCAGCGAGCGGTTTGCTGTTTCCAATTAAATTGACGCTTGTCTGAACAAGTGATTCAACATGCCCTGTTTTCCGAAGAACTGCTCCGAATCCAGCGGCAGAAATCATGACGAAACCGATAAATGACATCATTCGCATACCACTTGTTAAAATAGCGTCAGCTTCTTTTAAAGGAAGGCTACCACTAACGGATAATACAATGATTCCAGCTAGTGCGCCAAAAATCATGGATTCTGTTGCTAGCTGCACACTTAGTGTTGCGATAATAGACAATAACCCAAAGGAAATGCTTCTTTTTGTATAAGGAGCGGCTTCATCAGATGCGGCATGAATAGGTTCGGTGTGATAAGTACGTGGTTTACGATATGTAATGAAAACAGCGATACATAGACCGATAATCATTCCTATTGCTGGAATTGTCATTGCTTTTGGGATAAGCGCTACATCAAATGTAAGTCCGCTTTGCTGTGCATTTGTTTGTAGTACATCGTGATAAATTTTTCCAAATCCAGCTGGAACCCACATGTAAGGAGTGATTAATCCGAATGTAATAATACATGTAACAAGCCGGCGGTCCACTTTCAGTTCATTTAGTACTTTTAAAAGCGCTGGAATTAGAATAGGGATAAAAGCAATATGAACCGGAATAACATTTTGTGAAAAACAAGCCATTGCCAAAATAATAAATAAAATGAGTATTTTTGAATATGTTTGCTTTTGTGTGTCTTTTTCATTACCAACTAAGTTCAGTGCAGTATGAATCATAGCGTCGGGCAGACCTGTTTTGGAAAGAGAAATAGCAAATCCTCCGAGCATGGCGTAACTTAAAGCGATTGGAGCACTGTTTCCAAGACCCGTAGTAAAAGTATTGATTGTTTCTGAAATTCCAAGTCCACCAATTAGTCCACCTGTTAAGGCACCGACGATAATAGCGACAATGACTTGGACACGTAATAAACTAAGCAGTAGCATCACTGCTACTGCGATGAGTACAGCGTTCATAATAAATGTAATCTCCCTGATCTTTTTCTGTTTGTGCAGCTTATTCTGGATAGAAATGCTTACTAACTTGAGTAAAGTTGCAACATGTAATTATAAAATGTTTTCTGTGAAATGTAAAAGGTATAACGATTACTAGTGTAGAAAAGATAGCTCTTGTTTAATAGAGCATAAAGACTTTGCAAACAGTTTAGGTTCTTCTAAATTTGGTGAATGAGCAGAGTTTGGGAACCAAATCATTTTTTTGATGGGTGCTTGAATTGTATCGCAATATTGTTGAACGAGTGCATAAGGTGTTTGATAGTCGAAACGACCAGAACAAAAATAAACAGGTACGGAAAGTTTTGAGATTGAAGAAAAGAAATCTACTGTCAGCATTTCTTCCCATAATGCCCCAGATTTCATATTTCCTGCGAGAAATCTCACCCAATCTAGCAATGTATATTCTGAAGAAAATAGCCCTTTACGAATGAAAGAAAACGAAGTCCCGTTTTGAACTGCTCCTCCAAATGTACCGAGCCACTTCCTTTGAATGATAAGACGCCGCATATCTAGAAAAGGAGGTTTTCCTAGTTTTGTTAGAGAGGTCAATGCCCGCTCGTGTCCATGTTTTTTTGCAGAATGAATTAAATGCTGATAGAGCAATTCTTCGTTTTGCTTCATATGTACAATCTGACCGATGCCAATGTAGGCTTCGATGTATTCTGGATATTGATTTGCAATTTGTAGACCGATAATACTTCCCCAAGAATGTCCAGCGAGAAATAGTTTTTGTTTTTTGAAGCGAGAAAGAAGGTATTTTATTACTTCAAGTGCATCTAAAACAAATTGTTCAATTGTGAAAGGTGCTTTTATATCCCGCCAAGAAAAAGATTTTCCTGCTCCACGTTGATCCCAATTGACAACAATAAAGTGCTTTTCTAAATCTTTTTGAAAATGGCGAATGAATCCAATTTGTGCCGTGCCAGGACCGCCATGACAGCATAATAAAATAGGTTGATTTACGTCTTGACCACGAATGAGTAGAGATTGCTGATGCTTGTTAATCGTCACGCTTTCTATCGTAGCGACGCTATTTGAAGTTGGATTCTTAAATTCGTTGTAAAACTGTGGAGTGTGGCTACGAAACAGCATATAAAAAACCTCCTTTTCTCTAATGGTATGTATCGCAAGGGTGTACGATTTTGCATATACTATTAAGAAATTATTGTATCATAACATGCCGACTGTATTTCAACTATGAGAGCTCAGGGAGAGGGGGAAGAAAGTGACGGTTGGAGAAATTATAGATTGCTTAAACAAACGTGAACCACTTGCTATTATTGCGAAACGCCTCGACATGAGCCCATATGCATTGTCGAAAAAGTTAAGAGTGCTTGGATATGAATATGATGGTGAACAGAAGAAACGAATATTCATTGGAGAGGGAGAAGAGCCCCGCCATTTATATCTTCAAGAAGCTACTGCGCTTCAATATGTCAAAACAGATTATCAGGTTTTGATTTATGAACAATTGCAAAAAATTTATGAATTACTGCGAAAACGAGAGGAACTTATTATCCCCAAAATAGTCAAAAGTAATGAGAAGAAAAAACGTACTTTTTCTATATATACGGAAATTTTAGAGAAACTAGACGTTGTATCGGATGCAACAGGTATTCATAAATCTAGAATTGTAGAAGAAGCGTTGATAGAATTTTTGCGGAAATATGAAGAAGCTGATGAAATGTATCAGGATAAATGAAAGAAAGGATACTATGTTCAATGTAAGAGCATGTATCCTCTGTGTTTTTATCTAGCTATTTGTAGATAGTTAGAGTTTTTAGTGAAAGTAAAGGAGTTGGGTGGGGATGAGAAAATCTTCATGGATCAGGCATTTGCTTTGTATAAAACAATTATTATTTTTTAGCTTTTAAAAAATAATATAGGAACCAAACGGCGTGATTTTGTTCATCTGCTGCTGTTCTACGAAATGTCTCTTTAATATATTGATCTGTAGTATCATCTGCAATTTTCAAGTAAAAATCGACTGTTCGTTGCTCATCTTGTAGCGCGTATTCTAATCCATTCACATAAGAATCTGGACATTGTTCAATAATTTTTGGCTGAGGTTGTTTACCGGTTAAATGAATATAAATTTGTACAAATTGCTGGAAATGTTTTATTTCGTCTTGTCGGATTTCGAGTATTTGATTGCGTTCATTATCTTGTGGAGCTAAATTAGCTAATTTAGCATAGCAATTTATTGCACTATACTCTCCGTTAATTGCATTTTCAATGTCATGAATTAGCTTGTCGTTTTGTCTGTATATCAAATTGCAATCATTTGAATAAGAATACATATGTTCACCTCCCAGTGTCTGCTCATATATCCTACGAGAAATCAATATACTGAGTGCATATCCTTTAAAAGGTTATTTAGGGGAAAGTGAATTTTTATTGCATGTCCTTTCTCCATAGAGATCAATAAAAAGCCCTGTATTCTAATGGAATACAGGGTTCTTATCATAAAGATTAATTTTTGAAAAATCATAATTTAATAATATAGTTTCTCTCTTTTTTATAAATTTATCTAAAAGAAAAGTTAATTAACTTTTTGAATTCTCCCATCAATAATAGGTTGAATCGGTTCTTTTACTTGTTTTACATAATCCACTAACGCTTCGAAATCAGTTGGTCCTGTTTCGGCATCTTTTCCATTTTTAAAGGATACAAATCCATCACCGCCTGAAGCTAGAAAAGCATTTGCAACAACGCTGTAAGTTTTAGAGGCAACTAGCTCTTCTCCATTTGTTAAATGGATATTGGTAACTTTTTCACCGTCTGGTTTATTCGCATCCCAAGTGTACTGAATACCTGAAATTTGAAGCATTCTTGTTACACTTTTTTGCCACTGTTGATTCAAAATATCTCGAATGTCTTGACCAGTTAAATTAACTTTTATCAATTGATTCCCAAATGGTTGAATGCCATATAATTCTCCCCATGTAATATCGCCAGCATCTAGATCATTGCGAATACCACCAGGATTCATGAGGGCAATTTGAGTATTCATGGTCGAGCGCTGAACATCAGCAATTAAATTTCCAAGAGTGGATTCACCCGCGGCATTTTGTTTACGATCCATTGGAGCGGTAGATTTTCCAACAACCTGATTTACAAGAGGAGCAATTTTTTCTTGATACTGATCCATTTTCTTTTTCACTTGTTGGTCAGGTTTTATTCCTTCATGGTAGGTTGTAACAACTTCTGCTTTTTTCTCAATAATATCTTTTGTTTTACGATCAATTTTTACATCGACATCAGCGAAAGCCATTCCATAAGAATTTGCTTGTACGACAAGTTTGTTATTAACGGTTCCATTTACATAAGTGTGACTATGACCGCCGAAAATGACATCGACTTCTGGATCAGTCTCATTTGCTAAGCGAACGATATCGCCATTTGTTACGCCGTTATCATCCGTTGTACCTCCATTATGTGCAAGAACAACGATCGATTTAACACCTAGTTTTTTCAGTTGTTTTACGGATGTGTTAATTGCTTCAACTTCATCTGTAATTTGTACATTTTTTAGCATAGTAGGCATAACAACGTTAGGAACATCCGTTGTTACAACCCCGATAAAGCCGACAGGAACTCCTTGTACCATTTTTACAGTAAATGGTGGTAGAAATAAGCGTCCAGTTGATTTATTGTAGAAATTTGCAGCAACATAAGGGAAGTTTGCTCCTTTAAAATTCCCTGTTTTTTCGTGATACCCACCGTAAATAAGGCGATTCATTTCGTTAATACCTTCGTCAAATTCATGATTTCCAATAGTTCCAACATCAAAACCTAAATCATTTAAAAATTCGATTGTAGGTTCATCTTGCAATAATGCAGAAACTGGAGGACTTGCTCCGACAATATCGCCAGCATGAACCATAAGTGTATTTGGGTTTTGTTTTTCACGATCACGTAAATAAGCAGCTAAGTATTCAGCTCCCCCGGCTTCTTTGTTGTTAATTTTCTTTACAGTGTCTAGTTGACCGTGAAGGTCGTTAATACCAAGCATTTGTACGTCTATGTAGCGATTTTGTTCTGCTGGTACTTGAGATGGAGGTGCAGCAAATACACTTGAAAAAGTAATTGTACTTAATACTAAAGCTGCAGGAATGACTTTTTTCCACATGAGTTTTCTCTCCCTTTTTTATAATCTGACATCATACGACATAATTTTAATAGATTAAGAGAGTTATTGCTATAAAAATTCTTTTTATTATAAAAATTAATGAAATTTTATTTTTCTCTTTACATCTTTACAAAATAAAAATAATAGGGAAATCGAAAGTGAATGGTCTTTTTTATTGTCGAGAGTAAGGTATTTCCCCTATAATGGAGAAAAAAGTAAAAGGTGAGCAGTATGAAGAAAAAGAAACAGAGACAAATGCAAAGACAAACGCAAATGAATCAGCCAGAGAAAGATTCCATTACAATTGGTGATCAATTGAATAAATCGTTAATGAATCAATTGAAAAGTAAGAAGAAAGAATTACAAGTAAGAGCGGAGCAAAAAGAAATAGAAGAACAAGAAAGAAAGCGTAAAGAGCAAAAGGAACGTGAAAAGAATAAATCGTTTGAAGAATTATTAAGTGAAAGTAATCTCACTTGGAAAGACTTTAAATAATGTAAAAAATCATTAGTACAATTGTCCTGATGATTTTTTAGCGATTTGATAAGAAAAGGGGAATTGGGATGAGAAAGATTGTAGTCGTTCCTTATGAAAACCATTGGGGTGAGAAATTTCAAATAGAATCACAGAGGTTAAAAGCAGCGATGCCAGAACATGTGAAAGTACATCACATTGGTAGCACATCAGTACCGGGACTCGCAGCAAAGCCAATTGTTGATATGATTATGGAAGTAGAGAACATTGAGAGCGTAGATCATTGGAATGAATGTTTTCAACAACTTGGTTACATTGTAAAAGGTGAGAATGGTATCCCGGGTCGCCGCTTTTTTATTCATGGAACAGAAGAAAAACGATCGTATCATTTACATGTTTTCGGAACAGGAAATCCGGAAATTACACGTCATTTAGCATTTCGCGATTATATGATGGCACACTGTGAAGAGGCAGAGGTATATGCGGCATTGAAAAAAGATTTAGCAGAAAAATTCACATATGATGGAGATCAATATACAGAAGGAAAGAATGACTTCGTGCGTAACATTGATGAGAAAGCACTTGAGTGGAGAAAAAATAACGGAAGCGAGTAAGCTTGCGTTATTTTTTGCAAGGGGAGAGAAGAGATGAGAAAGATTATGATTATTGGTTCTGGGGGAGCTGGAAAATCAACTTTTTCACGGCGATTAGGGGAGATACTACAACTTCCAGTATTTCATCTTGATGCACTCTATTGGAAAAAAGATTGGGTGCTAGCAAGTCGCGAAGAACAAATACAGGTACAAAAAGAATTAGTAACGCAGGAAGCTTGGATTATCGATGGAAACTATGGATTTACAATGGATATACGATTAGAGGCAGCTGATACCATTATCTTTATTGATTTGCCAAGAATACAATGTTTATATCGCGTAATAAAAAGAAGGATACAATATCATAATAAAACGCGCCCTGATATGGGAGAAGGGTGTGAAGAACAATTAGATTTTGAGTTCTTGAAGTGGGTATGGACGTATCCAAAAGTGAAACGACCTGCTATTTTTGGGAAAATACAAGCTGTATCTGCTGAGAAAAATATTGTTATTTTCAAATCTTCAGCTGAAATAGAGGAGTTTTTACAAAAGCTATAAGATGAAACAGTCTTATTTAATAAAATTATTATGTTAACTGTATATATTTTTTGACTTTTTTCAAGAATCTTGTTCAAATAAAGTGACGGTTATAAAATTTAGCGGTATCCTGTCTATAGAATTCGCAGGAGAGAAGAAGGAGGAACGGCCCATGTATATTCCAACAACTACACTTCATAATGGCGTGAAAATGCCGATGCTTGGTTTAGGTGTATATAAAGCAAAAGAGGGAGAAGAAGTAAAGCAAGCGGTAAAAACAGCTTTAGAAGTTGGATATCGCTCTATTGATACAGCGACTGTATATGAAAATGAAAGCGGTGTCGGAGAAGCGATTCGTGAATCAGGAATCGCACGTGAAGAATTGTTTATTACGACAAAAGTATGGAATGACGATCAAGGCTATGAAGCAACACTTCAAGCATTTGACAAAAGTTTGAAGGAATTACAAATGGATTATGTGGATTTATATTTGATTCACTGGCCAATAAGAGGGAAATACATAGATACATATCGTGCCCTTGAGAAATTATATGAAGAAGGAAAAGTACGTGCAATTGGTGTTTCAAATTTTCATCAGCACCATTTAGAACAGTTGTTGCCAAATTGTAATGTGAAGCCGATGGTGAACCAAGTAGAGCTTCATCCGATGCTTGCACAGTTTGAATTACGTGATTTTTGTCAAAATGAACAAATTCAAATGGAAGCATGGAGCCCGTTAATGAGAGGCGGCGAAGTATTTCAACATCCGATTATTCAAGAAATTGCTAAAAAGTATGAAAAAACGCCTGCTCAAATTATTTTACGCTGGGATATTCAAAGTGGCATTGTAACAATCCCTAAATCTGTTACACCATCGCGTATTCAAGAGAACTTTACTATTTTTGATTTTTCATTAACAGAAGAAGAAATCAAACAAATTGATACGCTTGATCGCAATTTACATGTTGGAACAAATCCTGATAAATACGATACGATGTAAAAAAAACGCTACCGATTACGGTAGCATTTTTTATCGGTGTAATGTGTATGTATCGCATTTAACAGCTGCTTGAATTTGTTTATATTCTTCAGTTGTTAATGGAGATTGATTGTTAGCTTGTACATTTTCTTGTAGTTGCTGGATGGAGCTAGCGCCAGGAATAACAGCTGCCACAATCGGGTCATGTAAACAATATTGAAGAGCTGTTTCAGTTAACGAACGTTCCTTTGTAATTTCTTTTACAGTAGTTAATGTTTTTATTAACTCATCATAAGAATAAGAAAGATAATCTTTTTCTTTCACTTTTTCTATCTTTCTTTCATTGTTATCAGTTAACAATCCTTTCGCAAGTGGTCCTCGTGCAATGATGCTAATTTGATGCTCCTGAAGTAGTGGAAACCATTCTTCAGGCTGGCGATTTAAAAGACTATATTCCATCAATACACTAACGATATTAGAACGTTTTGCATATTCACGAATGACGTTTGGACGGATAGAAGAAATTCCGTAATGACGAATCACACCTTCTTGTTTTAATTCTTCAAATGCTTCTATTGTTTCATCGATAGGATCTTCGATTGTACCGCCGTGAAGTTGATATAAATCAATATAATCCGTTTGCAGGCGGCGTAAACTTTCTTTTACCTCTGCTTTTATATAAGCTTTAGAAGGGTCCCAAGACCAGCCGTTTTTCTCCTCAATCCAGCGGTTTCCTACTTTCGTTGTAAGAACAATTTGATCGCGTTTTCCCTTAAGAGCTTTTCCAACAAATTCTTCATTTAATCCATAATTGTATAAGTCTGCTGTATCAAAAAAATTAATTCCTAAATCCATTGCTTCATGGATGATGCGGATCGCTTCATGTTCATTGGTGCCAAGGGACATACAACCGAGTCCCATTTCAGTAACATATAAATCTGAGTTTCCTAATTGACGTTTTTTCATAGGCCAACCTCCTTACTTGTATTGTACGAAAGCAGAAGAAGGTTGACAAATGTTTACTTTTCGTTTGCTGTAATCCATTCTTTTACAGTTTCATACTCTTTTCCGTATTGCTTTAGCTGATGCCGAATTTGCCAAGCCTTTCCGACCAACGTGATACGATTTGGTAAAATATATACTTTCATTTTTATCACGCTCCTTTCAGTGTGGTAAAATGTATGAAGAACAAGTAGGAAATAGAATAGGGAGATGAAATATTGTGAGTAATCTTGCAGAGAGAACGATTGCAACCGAACCAATTTTTGATGGGAAAGTTATTAAAGTTCGTGTTGATGATGTAGTATTGCCAAATGGAGAAGTGAGTAAACGTGAGATTGTCAATCATCCTGGTGCGGTTGCTATAATTGCTGTGACAGATGAAAAGAAAATCGTGCTTGTTGAGCAGTACCGTAAAGCATTAGAAAAAGAGATTGTAGAAATTCCTGCTGGAAAATTAGAGCCTGGAGAAAAGCCAGAGGTAACAGCGGCTCGTGAATTAGAAGAAGAGACAGGGTATGTATGTGACAAAATGGAATTTGTTACATCTTTCTATACATCACCTGGTTTTGCGGATGAAATTCTATATGTATACAAAGCAACTGGATTGAAGAAAAAGGAAAATAAAGCAGCTTTAGATGAAGATGAGTTTGTGGAATTAATGGAAGTTTCATTAGAAGAAGCAGTTGAACTTATGAAAAATCAACGTATCCATGATGCAAAGACTATGTTCGCTGTGCAATACTTGCAATTACAAAAATAAACACTCGCCCAAGGCGAGTGTTTTAATTAATTTTGGCGTATACGCGTGTGTCACGTAAGCTACCGTCTGGAGCAAGAAAGTCGTTTTCTAGTGTACCTTCTAAAATAAATTCAAGACGTTCTGCTAAGGCACATGCATTTACATTTGTAGCATCACAGCGAATTTCAAGTCGTCTCGCACCAAGTTTATCAAAAGCAAACTGGACAGCGCCTTTTACTGCTTCTGTCATATAACCTTGTTTTGTATAAGTGCTATGTAACCAGAAACGAAGTGAAAATTTTGGAATATCCCAGTTTTCTGGATGAAGGGTAAGAGCTCCAATAAACGTACCAGATACTTTATCATATAAGTGAAAAGCTAATGTTTCACGAAGTAAAAATTGTCCATGAGCTTCCCGAACTATTTCCTCAGCACTTTCTTCTGTTTCAGATGTAATGGACATCCAAGGTTGTAAGTCTTCTACAGAAGCTTGAATTGCTTCATACACCTCTGTTCCATCACCTGGGAATGGTTTGCGTACTTGTAGGCGCTCAGTTTGAAATAATGTTGGAAAATCTAATAATAATGGTTTCAAGCAAAATCCCTCCTATTCTCTACTTTTAAGTTTAGCAAAGTAGAGCGGAATTTCAATGTTAATTCGTCATACTTTTTTCTTTCTTTCATACATTTTAGTAAGAGTGTGAACGGAGGGAAGAAAAATGTTACGAAAAACTTGGCAAAATCGTGTAATTTCTCATATCCAAGAGAATTCTTCGCTTTACATATTTGTTTCCGTTTTATTATTGATGGGAGTAGTATTTGGGGCAATTCTTGTAAATAGTTTGCAGGTGAATCAAAAGCAAGATTTATCTTTTTATTTGAACCGATTTTTTGGACAAGTTTCCAAAGGTGAATTTGCAATTGCGAGTGAAATGTTTCGAGAAAGTTACTTTTCACAATTAAAATATATTGGATTTATTTGGCTGTTAGGTATTTCAATTATTGGATTACCACTGATCTTTATTTTATTATTTTTAAAAGGGGTAGTTGTTGGGTTTACAGTAGGTTTTTTAGTGAGTCAGCACGGTTGGAATGGATTGTTATTAGCATTTGTATCCGTGTTGCCACAAAATTTAATTATCATTCCAGCGTTTCTTGTAATGACGACAGTTGCTGCAAGTTTTTCTTTACGTATGATTAGGCATCAATTTATTCGAAAAATCAACGAGCCGCTATTGCCGATGTTAATACGTTACACTTGCTTTTTTCTAATCATTGGAGTGATATTAGCAATTGCCTCTAGTATTGAAGCGTATGCTTCACCAGTTTTAATGAAAGAAGTCGTGGAGTCTATTAATAAAAAATAAATACTACTTGAGAATAATTATCAAGTTATTTTGATTGTTTTTTCTTTTGACAGAAGCCCTTCTTCTGATATAATGGTGTAAGAGTGGCGAGGAGGGAGTAGTACCGAATGGAAGAGAGAATTGAACGAATTAAGAAGCAATTGCATGCAGCGAGCTATAAGTTAACACCACAACGTGAAGCAACGGTTCGTGTGCTGCTAGAAAATGAAGAAGATCATTTAAGCGCAGAAGATGTTTACCTCCTTGTAAAAGAAAAGTCGCCAGAGATCGGACTAGCAACCGTCTATCGAACTTTAGAGTTATTATCTGAGTTAAAAGTTGTTGATAAAATTAACTTCGGAGACGGTGTTTCACGCTATGACTTACGTCAAGAAGGTGCACAGCGTTTCCATCATCATTTAATTTGTACACAATGCGGTGCTGTACAAGAAATTCAAGAGGATTTACTTGGTGAAGTGGAGAAAAAAGTAGAACGAGACTGGAGCTTTAAGGTAAAAGACCATCGTTTAACTTTCCATGGGATTTGTAAAAATTGTCAAGAAAATGAAACGGATGAAAAATAACCTTTTCCTATTTAGCTAGGAAGAGGTTTTTTTATTTGAATTTAGGTATAAATCGCAGAAAGCTTGGCATATGTTGTAATAACATATATTTTGGAGGAGTTTACAATGCGCCGAGCTTTAAAATTAACTTTTGATGGGATGAAAGTATTTTTATTATTTACAGGTTGTACGATTTTGTTTTATTTCGCTATACTATGGATAAATGAAGAATATGAAAGTTATCATCGTTATGAAAAACCAAAAGAAGAGACAGTAGAAAAAGTATCAGGGAATGAGGAACCAGCAAAAGATGCTTTCGTAAATAGAATGATTTTTTTCTATGAAAATGGGGAGTAGTGCAGATTGGAAGATCAATTAAAAGATTTTATTCATTATATGATTGTTGAAAAAGGGTTAGCTAAAAATACAGTTGTATCCTATGAGCGTGATTTGAAAAGTTATGTGAAGTATTTACAACATGTCGAGCAAATCAAAACATTTCACGAAGTGACAAGGATACACATTGTGAATTTTTTGCAGTATTTAAAAGAGAACGGAAAATCATCAAAAACGTTGGCACGCCACATTGCCTCTATTCGTTCGTTTCATCAGTTTTTACTTCGTGAACGAGTGGTAGAACATGATCCATCTGTACATATTGAAACACCTCAAGGTGAGCGGAAATTACCGAAAGTATTGTCAGTGAGTGAGGTAGAGGCATTGCTTCAAACGCCAAAAGAGACAAGTGCATTCGGTATTCGCGATAAGGCTATGCTAGAGTTATTGTATGCAACAGGACTACGTGTTTCCGAATTAATTGCACTAAATTTAGAGGATGTTCATTTGACAATGGGATTTGTTCGCTGCGTCGGAAAAGGGAATAAAGAAAGAATCATTCCGCTTGGAAGCTTAGCAACGGAAGCAATTCAGCGCTATATTGAAAAGGGAAGAAAAGAATTGATGGGCAAAAAAACAGTAGATGCACTTTTTTTGAACCATCATGGCAACCGCTTATCACGCCAAGGTTTTTGGAAAATTTTAAAACGACTAGCAAAAGAGGCGAATATAGAAAAAGAGCTTACGCCGCATACTTTGCGTCATTCGTTTGCGACACACTTATTGGAAAATGGAGCGGATTTGCGTGCTGTACAAGAAATGCTGGGACATGCAGATATTTCAACAACACAAATTTATACGCATGTTTCAAAAGCTAGATTAAAAGATGTATATAAACAGTTTCACCCGAGAGCATAATGATTATGCTCTTTTTTTATTGTAATGTAAGGCGGGAGTGTAAGAGTTAGGTAGTTTTGACGATTCGCATTCTAGTAATTATAGAATGCATTTTGAAAATGGAAAATAAGTAGAAAAAAGCACTTCACAAAAACTTCACAAACATTTCTTATATTGTTTTCAGCAGGAGGCTAGAATACGACTAGTCTTTTCCTCTATACTAAGTAGAGTATGAAGGAGGAAATGATAATGAAAAAACTGATAATTACGTTATTTATTGCGATGCTAGCATTAGCTGGTTGTAATACAAAGAAAGAAGAAGCGCCGAAAAAAGAGAAACTTGAAGAAGTTAAAGTAGCAGTTCAAACAAACCCGAAAGAAATTAAGCCAAATGAAAAAACAGAAGTACAGGCACTTGTTACGCAAGGGAAAGAAAAAGTAACGGATGCTGACGATGTGAAGTTTGAAATTTGGAAAGATGGCGAAGAAAAACATGAAATGTTAAACGGTAAGCATAAAGGGAAAGGTGTTTATGCGGTAGAGAAGACATTCCCATCTGACGGCGTGTATCATGTTATTGCACATACAAATGCACGTGAAATGCATGTTATGCCAGAAGAAAAAATTGCTGTAGGAAATGCAAAAGTTGAGGATACGAAGAAAGAAAATGGTGGTCATGAGGCAGGACATGGCAATCATAAGAGTGATACGATGATTCACCTTATGGCTGGCGATGTAAAAGCAAATGCTGAATCAACAATGAAAGTTCATTTGAAACAAAAGGAAGAAGCATTAACTGGAGCTGAAGTACAACTTGAAATTTGGAAAGACGGCGTGGAAAAACATGAGTTTATTCCAGCAAAAGAAGGTAATAAAGGCGAGTATGAAAGCAAACATACGTTTAAAGACGCAGGTGCTTATAAAGTGAAGGTTCATGTGAGAAAAGGTGAACTTCACGAACATAAGGAAGAAACAGTAGAGGTAAAATAAGGAGCGGCTCTTTAGAGCTGCTTTTTTCTTTAGGTTAATGAAATATATCATAATTTCATTAGCACTTCTGTGCAGAATGGATTACAATAGAAAGTGTGACAAAAATAAGAATTTCTACGAAAATGTATTAAAAAGAAAGCGTAAACATGTTATGATATCAGTATGAGATGTCTGACATCTGACTTAGAAAAAACAGGAAAGTTTTTTGCTTCGTTTGAAAATAGAGCGAAGCGGGTTGGAGAATGGCTTGAACAAGTGTTTTAGTTAGTGGGGAAACGAGAGAATTCTTACTGATAACAGTTTCACTTTACAACGTTTTGAACATACTACAAGAAGTAGAACTGAACATATAGGAGGTTGCAGTTATGAATAAATATAAACGTATTTTCCTAGTCGTAATGGACTCTGTAGGAATCGGAGAAGCTCCAGATGCTGAAAAGTTTGGTGATGTAGGTTCTGATACAATCGGTCATATTGCTGAACATATGAATGGATTACAAATGCCAAACATGGTGAAATTAGGCCTTGGTAATATTCGTGAAATGAAAGGGATTTCTAAAGTAGAGAAGCCACTTGGTTACTATACAAAAATGCAAGAAAAATCTACTGGTAAAGATACAATGACAGGCCACTGGGAAATCATGGGTCTTTACATCGATAAACCATTCCAAGTGTTCCCGGAAGGATTCCCAAAAGAGTTACTTGATGAGTTAGAAGCAAAAACAGGGCGCAAAATCATCGGTAATAAACCTGCTTCTGGAACAGAGATTCTTGATGAACTTGGTCAAGAGCAAATGGAGACAGGTTCTTTGATCGTGTATACTTCTGCTGATAGCGTATTACAAATCGCAGCTCATGAAGAAGTAGTACCACTTGAAGAGCTATATAACATTTGTAAAATTGCACGTGAGTTAACACTGGACGAAAAATATATGGTGGGCCGCGTTATTGCTCGTCCATTCGTTGGAGAACCAGGAAACTTCACACGTACACCAAACCGTCATGACTATGCATTAAAACCATTTGGTCGTACAGTAATGAACGAACTAAAAGATAGCAATTATGACGTAATTGCAATTGGTAAAATTTCTGATATTTACGATGGGGAAGGCGTAACTGAATCTCTTCGTACAAAATCTAATATGGATGGAATGGATAAGCTTGTAGATACATTGAATATGGACTTTACAGGTCTTAGCTTCTTGAATTTAGTTGATTTTGATGCGATGTTCGGTCATCGTCGTGATCCTCAAGGATACGGAGAAGCATTGCAAGAATATGATGCACGTCTTCCAGAAGTATTTGAAAAACTAAAAGAAGATGATTTATTAATCATTACAGCAGATCATGGTAATGATCCAATTCATCATGGTACTGACCATACACGTGAATACGTACCATTACTAGCATATAGCCCAAGCATGAAAGACGGCGGACAAGAATTAACACTTCGCCAAACATTTGCTGATATTGGTGCGACTGTAGCAGAAAACTTCGGTGTGAAAATGCCAGAATACGGAACAAGTTTCTTAAACAACTTAAAGAAATAAGGGGGACAACATAATGAATCGTGAACTTATTACAAAATCAGCTTCATACTTAAAAGAGAAATTCCAAGAAACACCACAAGTAGGACTTATCCTTGGATCTGGACTAGGTGTCTTAGCAGATGAAATCGAAAATGCTGTAACAGTACCATACAGCGAAATTCCTGAATTTCCAGTATCAACTGTAGAAGGTCATGCAGGGCAGCTTGTATTTGGTACACTTCAAGGTGTTACTGTAGTTGCGATGCAAGGACGTTTCCATTTCTACGAAGGATATGACATGCAAAAAGTAACATTCCCAGTTCGTGTTATGAAGGAACTAGGTGTAGAAACAGTTGTTGTAACAAACGCAGCTGGTGGTGTAAATACATCATTTGAACCAGGCGATCTTATGTTAATTTCAGACCATATTAACTTCATGGGTACGAATCCATTAATCGGACCAAATGATGCTGAAATGGGCGTACGTTTCCCTGATATGTCTACATCGTATACGGAAGAGCTTCGCGAAATGGCAAAACAAGTTGCGGAAGACTTAAATATTAAAGTGCAAGAAGGTGTATACGTTGGAATGACAGGTCCTGTATACGAAACACCTGCTGAAATTCGTATGCTTCGTACACTTGGCGGAGATGCAGTTGGTATGTCTACTGTACCGGAAGTTATTGTAGCGCGCCATGCTGGTATGAAAGTACTTGGAATTTCTTGTATTTCAAACATGGCAGCTGGTATTTTA
The DNA here is from genome assembly GCF_000161455.1 of Bacillus pseudomycoides DSM 12442. Lineage (GTDB taxonomy): Bacteria > Bacillota > Bacilli > Bacillales > Bacillaceae_G > Bacillus_A > Bacillus_A pseudomycoides. The sequence goes on along the minus strand of NZ_CM000745.1, from coordinate 3,431,785 downwards.
GATCAGCCACTTCATCATGATGAAGTAATTGAAACGACAGAACGTGTGAAATCTAATTTCTTAGCATTAGTAAAAGCAATTGTAAAACAAATGAAGGGGTGAGTTTACAATGAGAATGGTGGACCTAATTGCCAAAAAACGTGATGGACATGCATTAACAACAGAAGAAGTGAAATTTATTGTAGAAGGCTATACAAATGGTGACATTCCAGATTATCAAATGAGCTCATTCGCAATGGTAATTTTCTTCCAAGATATGGATGATCAAGAGCGTGCCGATTTAACGATGGCAATGGTGAATAGCGGCGATACAATTGACTTATCAGCGATTGAAGGAGTAAAAGTAGATAAGCATTCAACGGGCGGTGTTGGTGATACAACTACGCTTGTATTAGGTCCATTAGTGGCTGCTTTAGATGTACCAGTTGCTAAAATGTCTGGTCGAGGATTAGGGCATACAGGTGGTACAATCGATAAATTAGAAGCAGTACCAGGATTCCATGTGGAAATTGAAAATGATGAATTTATTCGTCTTGTAAATGAAAATAAAATTGCAGTTATCGGACAAAGTGGAAACTTAACACCTGCTGATAAAAAGTTATATGCACTTCGTGATGTAACAGCGACAGTAAACTCGATCCCTCTTATTGCGAGCTCTATTATGAGTAAAAAAATTGCTGCTGGTGCAGATGCAATTGTACTTGATGTAAAAACAGGTGCAGGTGCATTTATGAAAACGGATGAAGATGCAAAACGTTTAGCAGAAGCAATGGTACGTATTGGTAATAATGTTGGTCGTAAAACGATGGCAGTTATTTCTGATATGAGCCAACCGCTTGGCGAGGCAATTGGTAATGCATTAGAAGTACAAGAGGCAATTGATACATTACAAGGTAAAGGACCAAAAGACTTAGAAGAGTTATGTTTAACACTTGGAAGTCAAATGGTATACCTTGCTGGAAAAGCTTCTTCTTTAGAAGATGCGCGTGAAAAACTAATCGAAGTAATGAACAATGGAAAAGCGTTAGAAGCGTTTAAAACGTTCCTGGCAGCGCAAGGCGGGGATGCTTCTGTTGTTGATGATCCTTCTAAACTGCCACAAGCACAATTTAAAATTGAAGTAGAGGCAAAAGAAGATGGATACGTATCTGAAATTGTTGCAGATGAAATTGGAACAGCAGCAATGCTTTTAGGGGCAGGCCGTGCAACGAAAGAATCTGAGATTGATTTAGCTGTTGGACTTATGCTTCGCAAAAAAGTGGGCGATAGCGTGAAAAAAGGTGACTCACTTGTTACGATTTACGCGAATCGCGAAAATGTAGAAGATGTAAAAGCGAAAATTTATGAGAACATGAAAATTGCGAAAGACCATGTTGATGCACCGAAACTCGTGCATGGCATTGTAACGAAATAAGCTAAAAAGCTAAGGAGCCTTCTCCTTGGCTTTTTTTACTGTTTTTTGTTTATAATAATAATGGGTGAAATTATGATTAAAATTTGTGCAGTAACGAAAGAAGATGAAGTATTATACGATGTTTCGTTAGAAGAAACAGGACGAGAAGATATCGCATGGTATTGGCTTGATTTATATAAGCCAACAAAAGAAGAGTATACATACATTTTACAAAAACATTTTAAGTTCCATCCCCTTGCGATTGAAGATTGTGTAGAATATGTACAGAGACCAAAAGTGGATTTCTATGATGGATATAACTTTTTAGTTCTCCATGCATTTGGAGAAGATGGATTAGAGCCACATGAGATCGATCTATTTGTTAGTGATCGTTATATTGTCTCTTTCCATTTTTCACATAATAATGCGATTGAAAGAGTGTGGACAACACTTGGCGAGAGGAAACGTATCAAGAAGAGTCCCCTCCATGTAGCACATACAATCATTGACCAAATTGTGGATGACTACTTTGCACCTGTTTATTATATTGAAGATCATTTAAATGCGATTGATGATAATTTAACAGGGGATACAGCAGGGCGTGTACTAGAAGAAGTATTCGATATTCGTACGGACTTATCTAAGCTTAGACGTACAATTATACCGATGCGTGACCTCTTGTATCGTATTTTAAATTCAACTCGGTTTTACGGTGTAAGTGATCATGAAATTTACTTTAAGGATATACATGATCATTTACTAAAGCTTTCTGAAATGATTGAAGCAAGCCGAGAATTAACAGCTGATATTAGAGATAGCTATTTTTCATTGAATTCGCATCATATGAACAATATTATGAAAACATTAACGGTTTTCTCGACCATCTTCATGCCATTAACATTTATTGCAGGGGTGTATGGGATGAACTTCGCGCATATGCCAGAGTTAGCAGGGAAATATAGCTATTTTATTTGTTTAGTTATTATGGCGTTAATTGGTGGAGGAATGATGGCCTGGTTCTATAAAAAAGGATGGTTTAAGTGAAAAAACGCCGAGGGGATTCCCCGGCGTTTTTTCTAGCCAATAGCATGTAACACAAACATGGCTAAGAATAGGCATGTAATGATATACATAGACGGTGCGACTTCTTTATGCTTTCCAAGAGCAATCTTCAAAATAGGATAAGCAATAAATCCGAACGCAATGCCATCAGCGATACTATATGTGAGCGGAATCATAACGATAATTAAGAACGCTGGAAATCCTTCTGAAAAGTCGTTTAGAGGGATTGCCTGAATGTTTGTAATCATTAGACCGCCAATAATAATTAAGATTGGTGCAATGGCACTATCAGGAATTAATTTTACAAACGGAAGAGCAAACAGTGATGCAAAGAATAACATCCCTGTAACGATAGACGTCAGACCTGTTTTACCGCCTGCTGTAATACCTGCGGCACTTTCTACTGTTGAAACGGTAGGACTTGTGCCAAATAGACCACATGTCATTGCTGAAATTGCATTTGCTTGATAAGCACGTGGAAATTTACGGTCATCTTCTAATAATCCGTGTAAAAGTCCCATGTTCTCAAAAATAAGCACCATGCTTAAGGAAAATGTTGCAATCCAAAACGGTAAGGAAGAAAGTTTCCCAAATGACATAGCACCAAACACATCCCCGTAGTTAGCGAATGAAAATGAGCTATTTCCTACTTGGCTTGTATCAACAAGACCAAATAGCCATGCAATACCGGTTCCAATTGCAATCGTCCATAAAAAGTTCCCACGTACGTTACGAATAAATAACACAAGTGCCACAATAAGAGTAAGCAGTGTTGCCAAAACAACAGGACTACTTAATTTTCCTAATGCAACAGCAGTGTTCGGATGCGAAACGACAAGACCGCCTTTTTGCAAACCAATGAAAGCTAAGAATAAACCGATGCCGACAGTAATCGCTTCTTTTAATGACTTTGGAATTGATAATGAAAGCGTACGAGCAATCGGTGTAAACGCGGCGATTGCAAAAATAATACCGGCGATAAAGACAGCTGCTAATGCTTCTTGCCAACTTAATCCAAGCGTATGCACAGCTGTGTACGTGAAGAATGCATTTACACCCATACCTGGTACAAGAATAGCAGGTGCATTTGCCCAAAATGCCATCATTAGACATCCGACAAATGAACTAAAAACAGTTGCCAAAATTCCTGCTTCAAGTGGAATGCCGGCATCTGATAAAATGGAAGCATTGACAATCATAATATAAACAATTGTGAAAAATGATGTTGCTCCAGCTAATATTTCTTGCTTTGGTGATGTATGGTGTAGGTCTAATTTAAATGTTCTTTCAAGTATTCCTTTCATGTTAAACCTTCTTTTTCATATCCCTCTCCCACCCGTGATATCTCTTTTGTAAAGAGCTCACCGTCCTTTATTATATCAGAACATAATCTTTTTACAATAAATAAAATGAGAACGTTTACTTAAAAGGTAACTGGTGCTATAAATATGTGAAAATGGCACGGACATTAGAGATGATTTCTAGTTCTCCAGATTGAATTGGAGGAGCAGCTTGTGCGTGTAAAGTAGCTTGAGACATAAATTCACGCGGTGTTTGTGCTGATTCTTCAACGAGTGAAAGTGGGACGGGATTAATATTTAAATTATACGAACTCGCAATTGTACGAGCTTTTTCTTGAGCGTGCTGGACTGCTTGTAATAGTGCTTGTTGATAGTAAGCGTTTGGATGGGAAATGCGGAAGCGTAATCCTCTTGCTACATTTGCTCCATTTGTAACGGCTATATCATATACTTCCCCAGCTTTTTGTACATTTAAAACGGTAATTTCATACAAATGCTCTACTCGGTACCCTTGTAACAATGCTTTTTCGTTTACGTATTCATATTGAGGAGTAATTGTATAGGAAATGGTTTCTATATCCTTATCAGCGATACCGATTTGTTTAAGTGCAGCAAGTAATTGTTTAGATTGGATTGCATTTTCCTCCTGTGCTTGTTTCACATCTTTATTATCTGTTCTAATACCAATTGTTAATACAACGACATTTGGTTTCGCTTTTATAACTCCTTCTCCTTGTACAGTAATAGTTGCTTGTTTTCCATTGCGGATATCGGGTGAATAGGGATTCATGCCAACTTGCATTTTTGCTCACCATCCTTTCTATATGTATATGAACAAAAGAGAGAGAAAATTGTATGTAAAAAGTTACATAATTGAGAATCAAAAGGAAAGAAAGCATATACAATGTAGGTATTTATAGATTATAATATGTGTAAATATGATAAAAAAGGGTCGAGGCTAGTGAGCGAAAAAAGAGAAGCACTGATTTTAGATTTATCTACATCATTTCGAAAGATGATACGTTTATTACAAAATGATATTAATACACGTTTTTCAGAGCATATGCCATATAATGAATTTTCTGTATTGCGTGCATTATTTTTGAAAAGCCCACAAATGGCTTCGCAAATAGCTAGTGAAGTGAACGTAACATCCAGTCATATTACAGCAGTAACAGATCGTTTAGTTAGAAAAGGTTTTGTAACAAGAAAACGTTCTGATTCAGACCGTCGTATTGTGTATTTGGAGATTACAGAACATGGAAAAGAAGTTACACAAGAACTTGAAGCTGTACGTAAAGAATACTATAAAGAAAAATTTAAAGGGTGGAGCGATCAAGAGATTGAGATGGTATTAGAACTATTTGGTCGCGTACTATAATTACAATAAATGAGGGTAGGGGGGCAAAGTGCTTTCCTATCCTTTTTCTTTTGAATAAAAATATTTTGAAACTCCAATACTTTAAGTAAAAAGTATCGGAGGGAAAATAATGAAATACATCGTTTCATTCGTAATTATTATTGGAAGTTTTATATGCTCTAGCACATTAATTTATGCAAAAACACCAATCCAAGTTGTTCAAAAAGAACTGCACTATATTGCGAGTGATCAGCCCGTTTTATATTCGAAATTATGGGTTCGTTCTATGCAGAATACTATTCTTTTTCACCATAGTAATAATATTCGTGAGCAAGATACACTGCGCAATGTCACAAATTCTTCTCTCGTAAAAGTAAAACAACTTTCACTTGAAAAGGCTTCGCATTACATCCCGAGGTTATCTCAATACGTCTCTAAATTTGAAAATAAAAATGTTCAAGTGTATTACGTTGCTGTTCGTTATGAAGTGAAAAAAGAAAATCCATATCAATTAAATGGAATGAATTATTTTCTTCAAGTGTTTGTGCAGGAACAAGGAGATTGGAAAGTTGCTGAAAGTATTATAGCACCGACAGATCAAATGATAGAGAATGGCGATGGATTTGGAATGAAAGAAGAGAAGGGATATGGGAAAAGAAGAGAGAGTGTGAAATAACCTCCTCGGGTGAGGAGGTTATTTTGCATATAAAGAGAGCTTCTGTTTTAACAGTCGGTACAAGGTAACATATGTTAGTAGGCCAGAGCCTATAAAGTAGATATAGTAAAGAGGCAAAGAATTACTGCCATCAGTAAAAACAACGCCGCCAAGAAGTGCGAAGCAAATAGAAGTACAGATTAAGAAATACTTATGAAGTTTTGGGTATAACAATATTTTTCCGTTATGCTCATTAGGCGCACGCGTATATAAATAAGATCCTAACGGAAGACAAATTAGTATATAGATAGCGGGACTTAACAATGTCCAAACAGATGGGATGTGATGATAAGTTGGTCCCGTCTGTAGGTCTCCAAATTCATCTTTAAAAGGTCCATTTTGTGGGTCATAGTTATAATGAATATGAAAATAATTAAGAGGAGCTACAACACTTACATTTTCTGTATAATGGGCATATTTATTGTAATTATAATTGTACTCTTCTTGTGATAAATCTACATGTAATGCGAAAAAAGGGAACGTAAGCCTAAAGATGTATAAAGGTAAAATGATCATAATATAACTTAAAGCGCCTTGTGAGATTACGTTCCCTGTAATTGTTCCAATAAAGAGTGTGAACGTATAGACTGCAATAAGCGTAATGATTGTATATACAAAGTACAAATGAAAAGGTGAAAAGGATTGATACTGAGCATGTATCGTATTCCTATAGATGATATACATAAAAAGCCAACTGAGGCTCAGTGCGCCCACAATATGAACGATACCTAGTAACCATTTCGACAAAAATAGATGTGAACGTTTAAATGGCATAGACCATAAGAAGTCAATGCTTTGATTATTGCGTTCCCGTCCTATTAATAGAATAGCTAATCCCATTAATAGAAGAGCTGGGAATAGTATGCCAGCTCCTTGTAAAAAATACCCGTAATAAGTATCTGTTGTTTTGCGTAAATATTCAGCCATATGCTGAGCGTCCGTGTAATATTTATATGGTAAGACGTATAAAGTGCTTAGCCAAAAGAGCCAAATTACATATTTTCCTTGTTTATAATTCTGTATCCATAAAGCTTTATGAAACATATATTTACCTCAATTCATACTTATTTTCCTCCAAAAGAAAACTTCAATTTTAATAGACGTGTAAACACAAAGTAACTAATGATAGCAGCTAGGAAAAATCCAATATAATAAGAAAGGAGTGCATCTCGTCCTCCTAATATTCTACCGCCAAGCAGTCCGAAGCATAGAACAGTGCAAAGCATGAACCACTTTTGTAACTTAGGGAACAATAGTATTTTTCCGTTTTGTTCGTTAGGTGTACGTGTGTACAGAAAAGTTGCGATCGGTAACAAGGTAATAATGTAAGTAAATGGCGTTAATAGTGTCCAAGGAGAAGGGATAGAAGTATGTTCCATTGGATCGTCCTGTGGGACACTAGAAAGTTTATTTCCTTGGTCATCAAATGTTTCTATCGGGTGGTAATCAAAAGTAATTGAAAAAGATTCTAATGGTGAAATGATGCCTACATGTTGTAAGTACTCATGAGTATGTCGCTCTATTTCTCCCATTGCCTCTAAAGACCATTGTGTATGGGTATAAATGAATCCAGAAATTAATAATACGGAACCGTATGGTAAAAATAATAAAATTGCTGTTAAGCTACTTTGCGAGAAAATATGTCCAGTAATGGTTCCGATAAATAAGGTGAATGTATAAATAGCAATGAGTACAACCGTAGCATATAAAAAGTAACTATGGAACGGAGTAAAGATTTGATACTCATTGTGAAACGACATGTTTTTTATTCCGTACATGCTAATCCAGCAAACAATTTGCACTGTAATAATATTCAAAACGCCAAGCAACCATTTTGTTAAAAAAATATCTTTTCGTTTAAAAGGCATCGAGAATAGAAAATCGGTTGATTGATTGTTACGTTCCCACCCAATTAAAAGACAAGCAAGTGCAATAAGAGCAGCTCCTTGAAAGAGGACGGCACCATCAGATGTCTGAAAATAGTAGGAGTAGTAATACGTATAGTCATCAAGCTTCATTTTTGATTGGTTTATCTCCATTTGTGCTGCTTGATAATATTTATAAGGTAGCTGATACAAACTAATTAACCAAAACAATAAAACAATATATTTCCCCTGTTTCCATTGTCGTATCCATAAAGCTTTATGAAACATGCGAATCCTCCTCAAATGTTGTGACAAATATATCTTCGAGTGACATTTGTAATTCTTCTAGTAACAGAGGTTGCTCTTTATGGAATTTTTCTAACGTAATTGCTACATTGCTTTCAATTAAAATGGTATATACTTTTCCTGTTTGATTTAATATTTTTATATTATTTAAATTTTCTAGTTTTTGCGGCAATGAACGTTCGTAGGCAACTTGTATTTTTGCGTAGCGAGATTTTGTATCTTCTAACGCTGTAATCGAAGCAATCGTATGATTTTTTAAAATAATAACCGTGTCTGCAATTTTTTCCACTTCATCTAAATGATGAGTAGAAATGAGAATGGTAATCTCCCGTTCTGCCACTTCTTCAATTAAAAATTGCAAAAATTGTCTTTTTACAATTGGATCAAGTCCATTGGTTGGTTCATCTAAAATAATGTATTCTACACCTGTACAAAAAGCTAAAATAATAGCAAGAAGTGCTTTCATACCGCGTGAGTAGCTACGAATGCGTTTTTCAGGTAGATTGAAGCGCCCTAGCAGCTGATAAAAATATTCTTCATTAAAGTTTGTATAAACAGTCTTATAAAACTTCGCAATTTCTTTTACTGTATATCCACTTAATATATTAGTAGAATCCGGTACATAAGCTACCTTCTGCTTAATTTCTGGATGTTTATGAACATCCATATCATCATATGTAACAGTTCCGTCATCCGGATCTAAAATCCCAACAAGCGTCCGAAGTAAAGTGGTTTTCCCCGCACCGTTCCTTCCGAGTAATCCAACAATACTTCCTTTTTGTAATGTGAAAGAAATATTGTCTAAAATGACTTGGTTATCAATTGTTTTTTTGATGTTCGTCACTTTTAGCATCTGTATTCCCTCCCAGTTCTTTATAGTATGAGTCTATCCAGTCGTGAATTTTTTCTTTCGTAATTCCAAGATAAGAAGCTTCTAGTAATAGTTGGTGAAATTGTTTTTGGACCATAGCAATTTTCCTTTCATCCCATGTCGGTGTAATCGATTGAGAGACAAATGTACCTTTTCCTCGCAGTGTTTCAATAATTCCTTGTCGTTCTAATTCTTGGTACGCTTTGCTTACTGTATTCGGATTAATGACAAGAAGTGAAGCAAGTTCACGTACAGATGGTAGTTTATCGTTTGGTGCTAACATGCTTTTTAGTACGAGTTCTTTTATACTTTGAACAATTTGTTCCCATATCGGAGTGCTGCTTCTTGGATCAAGTTGAATGTGCAAGAGCAATGTCTCCTTCCTGATGAAATTTAAGTGTACTACTAGATGTAATACACTTAATACAATATATATGATAGATTTGTTTGTCAACACAAATTTATAGAAAAATATGGTATAAAAACATATTGTTTGGAAAAAATAGGTTTGATATAGAATGGAGGGTTAGTCATGAAGCGAGTTTTTGGAATACTTGTTTGTTTCATGTTGCTATTTTCTAGTGTTTCAGTTGGCTTTGCACAATCTGAGAAAGCGCAGTCTGAGAAAACAGAAGTAGAAAAGACACCGAAGTTAGCGGAGGAAGCATCGTCAGCAATTGTTATTGAGCAAGATACAGGTAAAGTCTTATTTGAGAAAAGTCCAAATGAAAAACTGCCGCCTGCTAGTATGACAAAGATTATGACAATGTTGCTTATCATGGAACAAGTTGAAAAGGGAAAACTAAAACTAGAGGATAAAGTCAGAGCAAGTGAACATGCAGCTTCAATGGGTGGTTCACAAATCTTTCTTGAGCCGGGTGAAGAGATGACAGTGAATGAAATGCTAAAAGGGATTGCAATTGCATCGGGAAATGATGCATCTGTTGCGGTTGCTGAGCATATCGCTGGTTCAGAAGAAGGCTTTGTAAACATGATGAATAAAAAAGCAAAGGATTTAGGATTGAAAAATACACATTTTCAAAATCCAACGGGTCTTCCAGCGAAAGACCATTATTCAACAGCATATGATATGTCAATTATGGCGAAAGAGTTGATGAAATATCCACTCATTCGAAAATATACAGGAAAGTATGAAGATTACTTACGTGAAAATACAGAGAAAAAGTTTTGGCTTGTGAATACGAATAAATTAGTTCGTTTTTATCCTGGGGTGGATGGGGTGAAAACAGGTTTTACAACAGAAGCAAAATATTGTTTAACAGCATCAGCTGAAAAAAATGGCATGCGTGTCATTTCTGTTGTCATGGGAGCGCCAACATCAAAAGAACGTAACAACCAGGTAACAAAGCTCCTTGATTATGCATTTGGACAATATACAACGAAAAAATTGTATAAACGTGGTGAAAAAATTCAAACAGTAAAAGTAGGAAAAGGGAAGAAAGAAAAGGTAGATTTAGTTTCATCGGATAACGTATCTCTTCTGATGAAAAAAGGCGAGAATATGGACAAGGTAAAACAGGAAGTTATCGCTGAAAAGAAAGTAAAAGCACCAATTAAAAAAGGTGATGCACTCGGTACACTTGTTATAAAAAAAGATAAAAATGTTTTATTAAAGCAAACGATTGTAGCGAAAGAAGATGTTGCTGCAGCGAGCTGGTGGGAACTATTTAAAAGAAGTTTAGGGATGTTTTCAACATCGAAATAGAAGCAAAGGTATTACTACTTTCTTACCCTCATGCATGAAAAAGGTAGAATAATTGCTGAAAGATTCACATTATGACGAAATAGTACTTCTTTTGTCAGTAGGAAGGATTCTTATTTTATGTTCACGAAAACCTTATGTAAATGAGTCAAGTTTAAGCATAAGGAGGAAATCGTGTGAGTCTTTCCATGCATTTAGAAGTAAAGCGTGATGTCTTATGTGTTCGGCTAGCGGGTGAATTAGATCATCATACTGCTGAAGAGTTGCGAGCAAAAGTAACGGATATGATTGAGACGCATCGCGTTCATCATATTGTACTAAGTTTAGAAAAACTAACATTTATGGACAGTTCTGGTCTTGGTGTTATATTAGGCAGATATAAGCATGTTAAAGGTTTAGGAGGGGAGATGGTCGTTTGTGCAATCTCACCTCCTGTAAAGCGTTTATTTGAAATGTCAGGTCTGTTTAAAATCATTCGCTTAGAAGAAAGTGAAGCGCATGCGCTCGCGACATTGGGGGTGGCATAAATGAGAAATAAAATGAACCTTCAATTTTCAGCATTAAGTCAAAATGAATCGTTCGCTCGCGTCACAGTTGCTGCTTTTATTGCACAATTGGATCCAACGATGGAGGAATTGACAGAGATAAAAACAGTTGTGTCTGAAGCAGTCACAAATGCAATTATTCATGGGTATGAAGGGAATGCAGAAGGTGTTGTTTACATTTCAGTGATTTTGGAAGAAGCAATGGTGAAACTCACGATTCGAGATGAAGGGGTTGGCATTTTTAATTTAGATGAGGCAAGGCAACCTCTTTTTACAACTAAACCTGAATTAGAGCGTTCCGGAATGGGATTTACTATCATGGAAAATTTTATGGATGAAGTAGAAGTTATTTCAAATGAATCTTTCGGGACAACAATCCATTTGACAAAATACTTATCAAATAGTAACGCTCTATGCAATTAAGGAGAATTGCCTATGGACATTGAGGTCAGAAATGAGAAGAAGAAACCTCAGTTAAAGGACCACGAGTTAAAAGCGTTAATTCAAAAAAGTCAAGATGGAGACCAACAAGCAAGAGATACAATAGTCCAAAGTAATATGCGTCTTGTATGGTCAGTTGTGCAACGTTTCCTCAATCGAGGATATGAACCAGATGATTTATTTCAAATTGGCTGTATTGGACTCTTGAAATCGGTAGACAAATTTGATTTGTCATTCGACGTGAAATTCTCAACCTATGCAGTTCCAATGATTATTGGAGAAATACAGCGATTTTTGCGTGATGATGGATCCGTGAAAGTAAGTCGTTCTTTAAAGGAGACTGGAAATAAGATTCGAAAGATGAAAGATGAGCTTTCTAAAGAATATGGAAGAGCTCCAACGATTAATGAGGTAGCAGAAGCGCTTGAGTTGACACCAGAAGAAGTTGTTCTTGCGCAAGAAGCGAGTCGCACACCATCATCCATACATGAAACAGTTTATGAAAATGATGGAGATCCTATTACGATACTAGATCAAATCGCGGATCAAACAGAAACGAAATGGTTTGATAAAATCGCTTTAAAAGAGGCAATTAGAGAACTGGATGAGCGTGAACGCTTAATTGTATATTTGCGCTATTATAAAGATCAAACTCAATCAGAAGTAGCAGAGCGAATTGGAATTTCACAAGTCCAAGTATCAAGGCTTGAAAAGAAAATATTAAAACAGATGAAAGATCGAATAGATGAATAGCCATCTATTCGATTTTTTTGCTTTGAACTAGAAACCAGTGATAGTTCAAATAAGATTGAGAAGAAGAAAAAATCGCATCTTATGTTACTGTTGTTATCCTTTCCAAAATCAAGAAATTTCATTCACCCAGAAGTATTTATGTAATTTATTGATAATTATGTAAATTAGGAATGTAATTCAAGTATAAACTTGTCATAGAGGGGAAAGGAAACCTTAATAAACCTCACTTGAAAGTTCAAAATATGAAAATAACGCTTCTAAAAAAATACAGTTACTTTATTCACCGAGTGATTATTCATTAAAAATCCAACGTGCAAAGTTCCATTTTATAAAAAAAGTTGTATTAGAAAATTTTCCAGAAACCATACTACAACTACGAGGAATAGTAAAGAGGTGAATGGAGTGGAGCGAACAATCTATCTCAAAATGCGAAATCGTCTGCAAGTATCCCCTTCATATGAGGTGAAGATTGAAGATATTGCACAAGTAATTGGGGATTCTGGCTTAGTAGAAAAAATAAAAAAGCAACTTGTCTATAAAATCACAAAACGTGATAAAACACATGTTGTAATTGATGCGATGAAAATCATTCAAGTGATTCAACAAACTACGCAGCATATACAAATTAATTTATTTGGTCCTGGGCAAACACTTGTAGAAATCGTCTATGAAAAAAAGAAAGTACACCCCATTTTCTTTGGATTGGTTTGGATGTTACTTTTTGTCGGTGCGGCTCTTGCGATTATTTATTTTCATGAAGATGTAAGTATGCAGCAAGTACACTGGCGCTTATATTACATGATTACGGGAGAAATCAACTATAAACCGCTCCTGTTTCAAATTCCGTATTCTTTAGGACTGGGATTAGGGATGGTCTTATTTTTTAATCATGTGTTTCAAAAACGAATTAATGAAGAGCCAAGTCCGTTAGAAGTGGAAATGTTCCAGTATCAACAGTCACTCGATCAATATGTCATGATCAATGAAAATAAAGAGAGTGCAAAACAAATCGCAGATGATTGAGTATGGAGTAGTCATAGTAATTGGGCTTGCTGGTGGGATCGCAGTTGGAGGGGGATATGTGGCATTTTTAGCTGTGCTTGGTGTAATCCCACGTTTAGCCCAGTTAACAAGGAGTGGCCATCGGGTTCAATTTTTTGAGTGGGCCGTAATTGGTGGTTCTTTGGCCGGAGCATGGTGCAGTTTAAGAGATATAACCTTTCAAACATCTCAGTATTGGCTCGTTTTACTTGGCTTATTTTGTGGAACATTTATTGGTATGCTTGCTGCGGCTTTGACAGAGGTATTGAATGTTTTACCTATATTAGCAAAACGAGTAGGCGTAGATGGGAAAATTGTCATTCTACTCGTTGCACTTGTACTTGGAAAGGTAATGGGCTCTTTATTTCATTGGATTTATTTTGCAAGATAGGAGGTATCAAGATGGCCCAAAATAAATTAAAAGATGATTACATAAATAAAGTAAAAAATTATCATCCAAAGCCAAATTATGTGATGAATTGTGTAAAAGCTTTTGTTGTAGGTGGACTGATTTGTACAGTAGGTGAATGCTTGATGAAATTTTATATGTATTATTTTCACTTTAATGAGCAAAATGCGGGAAATCCTACGATAGCAACACTTGTATTATTATCAGTCATATTAACTGGATTTGGTGTATATGATAAAATCGGTCAATTCGGAGGGGCTGGTTCAGCAGTTCCTGTTACTGGATTTGCAAATTCAATGGCAAGTGCGGCAATGGAGCACCGTAGTGAGGGAATTGTACTCGGAGTTGCTACAAATATGTTTAAGCTTGCTGGAAGTGTAATTGTATTTGGAGTTGTTGGAGCATACATTGTTGGTCTAATTCGATATACGTTTAAACTTTGGTTGTCTTAAAGGAGATTAGATATGAGATTGACAGGGAAGCAAACATGGGTATTTCAAAATAATATATTTGTGAATGCAACAGGTACTGCTGTCGGTCCAAAAGAAGCGGAAGGTCCTCTTGGAAAGTGTTTTGATATTTCATATGATGATTTGCATTGTGAGGAAGAAAATTGGGAGCTTGCTGAAAGAAGATTGATGAATGATTCAATTCAGCAGGTCATACAAAAGGGGGATATAAAGCCTTCGCAAATTGATTTTTTTTTAGCGGGAGATTTATTAAACCAAACCGTTACAGCAAATTATGTGGCGAGGGAGCTTGGGATTCCTTTTTTAGGAATGTTCAGCGCTTGTGCAACATCAATGGAGACACTAGCGATTGGATCGGCCTTTATTGATGGAGGTTTTGCTAATCGTGTGATAGCTACGGTTAGTAGTCATAATGCAACTGCAGAACGGCAGTTTCGTTATCCGACAGAATACGGGGGGCAAAGACCTGGTTCAGCAACTTCAACTGTTACAGGGGCAGGGACGGCTTTAATTAGTAAAGAACAGAGCAATATTAAAATAACGGCTGCAACCATTGGAAAAGTGCAAGATTTAGGAATTACAGATCCTTTTGATATGGGATCAGCAATGGCACCTGCTGCTGCCCATACGATTCAACAGCACTTTGAAGATTTAGGGAGAAGTGCAGCTGATTATGATCTTATCGTTACAGGGGATTTATCAGGTGTTGGGGCACCAATTACGAAGCAACTTTTACTTGAGGAAGGGTATGACTTAGGAAATGTATATAATGACTGCGGATTAATGATTTATAACAAGGATCAAGAAGAGGTTTTTGCAGGTGGAAGCGGTTGTGCCTGTTCGGCAGTTGTAACATACGGTCATTTACTACAAGAAATGAAAAAAGGAAACTTACAGCGTATTTTTGTAGTTGCAACAGGAGCGTTGTTAAGCCCGATTATGATACAACAAAAAGAAACGATTCCGACAATTGCACACGGCGTTGTATTTGAAAGGATAAAAGGGGTGTGAATTGTGGATTTTGTATACGCGTTCATCGTTGGGGGAGCTATCTGTGTAGTAGGACAGCTTTTATTGGATTTTGCTAAATTAACTCCTGCACATTTGATGGCAACTTTTGTAGTAATTGGAGCGGTTTTAGATAGCTTTGGACTATATGATAAGCTCATAAAATTTGCAGGTGCTGGAGCAACTGTTCCGATAACGAGCTTTGGACATTCCCTTTTGCATGGAGCACTAGAGGCGGCTGAAAAACATGGTTACTTAGGAATTGGAATTGGTATGTTTAGTTTGACTTCTTCAGGTATTTCAGCATCGATATTATTTGCATTTTTTGTAGCACTTATATGTAAACCGAAAGGATAAATCAAATGAGACGAAGGGTTATTTTGGTGACAGATGGAGATGAATATGCAAAGCGAGCAATTGAGCTGTTAACAAAGGAGTTTGGCGGAAGGTGTATTTCAGCATCGCAAAGTAATCCGACGAAATTGACAGGGAAAAAGATTGTGGAGCTAATTATGCAAACGCCATATGACCCTGTATTTGTCATGTTTGATGATAGTGGATTTATAGGAGAAGGTTCAGGTGAAAAAGCGTTAAAATATGTGGCAATGCATAAACAAATTGATGTTCTTGGCATTTTAGCTGTTGCATCTAATACACATCATTGGGAGTGGGCGCGTGTAGATGTCAGCGTAGATCGAGAAGGCAGATTAACAGAATACGGTGTTGATAAATTTGGACTTCCTGATGGTGAAATTGGGAGAATTAATGGGGATACGATTTATTGTTTAGATGCATTAAATGTGCCTGTAATTGTTGGAATTGGTGATATAGGGAAAATGTGTGGAAATGATGAGTGGGAGCGAGGATCACCAATTACCAAAAAAGCAATTCAATTAATTTTAGAAAGAAGTGGGTTTTATGACGAAACAGAAGAAAGTTAATATTCCGATTTCTTCCTTCTTGAGTGATAATGAAAATTATTTAAAACAAACAGTTGGGCTTGGCGTCACATTTGATGTCGGGATTCGTAAGTTTCAAATTCTTGATAAAGAAATCGGTGTATTATTTGTAAATGGATTGTGTGATACAAATTACCTCATTCACATTTTGGAAGAAGCAGTAGATACAAATGAAATAAGAGATGTTGAAGAAGATACAGTTAAGCTTTTAGAAAATCGCCTTATCCATCAACAAGTAAGTAAAGTAAAAACGATGGATGAGGTAATGCTACAAGTATTATCGGGACTTGTTATTATCTTTGTGGAAGGTGAAACAGAGGCCTTTGCAATCGATGTTCGTAGTTATCCAGGACGAACACCAACAGAACCAGATACAGAAAAAGTAGTGCGCGGGGCAAGAGATGGTTTTGTAGAAAATATCATTGTAAATACAGGACTAATAAGAAGGCGTATTCGCGATCCGCGCCTTCGAAACGAAATTATCCGGGTTGGGGATCGGTCACAAACGGATATTTGTATTACCTATGTTCAGGACGTTGCGAATCCAGATTTGGTAAAAATCATTAAGCAAGAACTAGAAAGTATTGAAGTAGATGGAATTACAATGGCTGACAAAACGATTGAAGAATTTTTAGTGAAGCAGGGTTATAACCCTTTCCCTCTTATTCGTTATACAGAAAGACCAGATGTAGCGGCAAATCATTTATTAGAAGGGCATGTATTAATTATTGTTGATACATCTCCAAGTGTAATGATTACACCAACAACTTATTTTCATCATGTGCAGCACGCAGAAGAGTTTAGACAAAACCCGGCAGTGGGTACATTTTTACGATGGGTTCGTTTTGTAGGTATTATATTTTCTGTGTTTTTATTGCCGTTTTGGCTCGTTTTTGTGTTCGATCCAACGTTGTTACCAGAGAAACTTGCTTTCATTGGACCAAATAAAATGACCCATCTCCCTATTATATTACAAATAATTATGGCCGATATTGGACTTGAGTTTTTGCGAATGGCATCGATTCATACACCAACTCCCTTATCATCAGCTACCGGATTAATTTCAGCGATTTTAATTGGGCAAATTGCAATTGACGTTGGGTTATTTGTTCCAGAAGTTATTTTATATACAGCGGTTTCAATGATTGGAATATATGCAACACCAAGTTATGAATTAGGACTTGGAAACAAACTTGGAAAATTATTTGTCATTATTTTAACTGGTTTGTTCCATGAGATAGGATTTATAATTGGCATGACGATGTTAATTTTATTTTTAACGTCTATCAAAAGTTTACAAACACCATATTTATGGCCGTTTTTGCCATTTGACTGGGGGGCATTAAAAACAATATTATTACGCCCGGCCATGTCTAGTTTAAAAGTACGCCCAAGCATTGTACATCCACAAAATATACGTAGACAAAAATAAGCAGGAATCAATCTTCCTGCTTATTTTTTATTAGAAATTTAACGTATTTTAACAAAATCACAACATTTTTTTCGTACACTTAGAGTAGACATTGTGTATGAAAGGGGAAGAGGGCATGATTAAATTATTTGTAAGTGATTTAGATGATACACTTTTTTATAATGTAAGCAATATTCATAAGGAAGATGAAAAAGCACTTTGTTGGTTAGCGGAAAAAGGGACAAATATTTGCTTTGCTTCTGGTCGTTTTACGCATCGAATTCATGATGCAGTTAGGCAATTCTCATTTCCATATTACACGACAGGATTAAATGGTGCTACGATGCTATTACCAAACGGACAAATATTCCATGAATCGAAATTCAATGATGGAGTTGCCCAGGAAATATATCAATATATACATGAAAAAAGGCTAGCTGATATTGTGTGTGCAAAAGAGCAGAGATATACGAAAAAGAAAAATGAACATCATTATGTTTTTGAAGAATATATGGGTGTGCATATTGCTGAAATAGAAACATTAGAGGAGGAATTTGGTAAAACAATCCATCCTGCAAAGTTGTTTGTGTATGGAGAAGCAGAAAAGATTGTGACATTGGATCAAGAGCTAAGAGACACTTTTCATGAGCACGCTGAAATTTTTATTTCTGGAAAAGGATATGTAGATATTATGCCAATGGGGGTTAGTAAAGGAAGTGCTTTAAAACGTTTGATGGAGCATTTGAAAATTGAAGCGCATGAAGTAGCATGTATTGGTGATTCTTTTAATGACATTTCTATGTTTGAAGTAACACCGCATTCTTTTACTCTTCATCATGCACATCCATATGTGAAGGAAAAGGCATGTCATGTTGTTCGTTCTGTAGAGGAAGCGATTATGAAATTACCGTTGCTTATATAATAGATAAATTCATTTTGATTTTTCACATATAAGCTGCTATGAAAAACAAAAGGTGACATGCACTCGTTTTCTCTCTTTGTTTTCACTTGGTATGGGGCAGGAAGAGGATCTGACCGCTTCTATGCACGGCCAGATGCTCTCTTCCACCTAAAAAGAAAGATTTTATGTCGGTTTTTTAATTTGGATTTATATAATAAAAAGCTCGTCAATGACGAGCTTTTTATTACTTAAATAATGATTTAATAAAATCAATGATACTAGAGAAGAAATCTTTTACTTTATCTAGGAAGCCTTGTCCTTCTTCAGATCCTAAAAATGCTGAAACATGTTCTTTCGCTTTATTTAATTGGCTACCAACTTGGTTCCAGTCAATATTTAAATTTTTCATTTTATCAAATAATGAAACTAAGCTATCTAATTGCTCATCTGTTAGTGTAATACCAAGTTGATCAGCAATTTTTTTAATTAGCGCACGTAAATCTTCTGTTGTTTTTGGCTGTTCTTTAGCAATTTCTTCTTTTACTTTCGCAACAAGTTGAACAGCTTTTTCGTCACCAATTTTGTCACCAAGTTTCGCTGTTTGTACCATTTCTTCGTTGGCTACTTTTTTTACTTCTTCAGGAATTTCTTTTTTCGATGTTGTTTCGTAAGCCTTCATTAATCCTGTTAAAGCAGCTGTTCCTGATACTTTAAATGGTGCCGTGATTTGGATCTCTGCATCTTTAACACCTGCTGTGATGAGTGCGTTTGTATACATTGCATCTGTTACCCAATTAATGTTTTTCGCTCGCACAATAAGACCTGATCCTGGTTTTGTATACGTAATTATAGAAGAGGAAATAGCTCTCGTACCAATTTGTGCTTTTGGAACAATACCCTCTAAAAATTTATGTTCTTCCGCATTAGATACAGTAATAATTTGCGCATCTTTTGGCGCTTTCATTTCTTTTAAAAGATCTTGTTTTTGTTGTTCAGATAAATTTTCTCCTAATGTAACGATTGATTCTCCCTCAATCACGTCTGCAAATGAAGCTGTTGGGATCATAAACACCGTAACAGCTAGTAGCAAAGCTAATAGTTTCGTTTTCACGAAAAATCGCTCCCTTTCTCTTTCTGAAATTTGCGGGCAACACAGTAATTATAGTATATTTTTAAAATTTGTCATCCGTCTTCTTGCTGATTTTAAAAAAGAAGTATACAGATTGTCGGATTCTTTTTGTTTCTGAGCACGAATATGGTAATATAGTGCTGAGATAGTTGAAAGGAGACATATACGTATGAAAACTTTAGGATACATATTAATGGAGAATGGTGAAAAAATTGAATTAGAATTTTTCTCAGAAGAAGCACCGAAAACAGTTGAAAATTTCAAAAAATTAGCAGATCAAGGGTTCTATAATGGTGTTACATTCCACCGCGTTATTCCTGGTTTCGTAAGCCAAGGTGGAGACCCAACAGGAACAGGTGCAGGCGGTCCTGGTTACTCTATTCCATGTGAAACTGAAGGGAATCCGCATAGACATGTAGTTGGATCACTTTCTATGGCACATGCTGGCCGTAATACAGGTGGTAGCCAATTCTTCATCGTTCATGAGCCACAACCACATTTAGATGGTGTACATACTGTATTTGGTAAAGCGACAAGCGGTATTGAAACAGTATTAAACATGCGTCAAGGCGATGTAATGAAAGAAGTTAAAGTTTGGGAAGAATAAATTGAAGAGAGCAAAGTGCTCTCTTTTTATTTTTTTACTGTTAAATAATCATCATTCAAAAGCTTTATATGATATTAAGAGAAGATTGAAAACATGTAAGTATAAAATTTTGCTTTGTTCCATATTTGTAGTGGCAATCGGAGAAAAAATTTAAATTAAGAAAAGTTGTAATCTATAAACAGGAATTTGTGGGCAATATGCAGTAAATGATAAGAGAGAGTAAATGATAAAGTTATTATAGCTAACTAAATTGTTAGCGATAGAACTATTTTTGTAAAAATACATAGGATACAGTAAAGTTTTATTTCGTTATTCGTGGTTTATAAGTTTTGTAGTTCAATGCGTTATGCGAGAAGCTAAAAAGTTAGATGGAGTTTATTCATTAGCTTGAGAAAAGTAAATTCTCAATGAGAGAATTTCTTTTATTACTATACATTTGACTTTCCTACATTCTCTTTGTATGATTATCAAGTTGTTTTGGCAGCCCTTCTCACTATAGTGAAAATATTGTAAAATGGAGATGATATAGCAATAGTGGTAGAGGGGATACATGGTTTGTAACTTTTGTAAGAAGGGATAAGGTTTATGTTAATTCGTTTTAAAAAAAGTTATGAAAAGATTGCAATGGGGCTTCTTTCGTTTATGCCGACTGAAAAAGATGTTAAAATTTTACAATTGACAATGAAAGAATATGATAAAAATGATAGTTGGCAACTATATTTGTGGAAACAAAATGATGATTTTGTTGGGATAGTTGGAGTTATCAACGAAGAAAATGTATTACAGATTCAACATCTTAGTGTGAATCCATCTCATCGTCACATGGGGATTGGTACAAAGATGGTACAAGAATTAAAAAATAAGTTTCAAGGTATTACAATTTGTGGAAACGAACAAACAGCTAGTTTTTTTGAAAAGTGTAAGGGAATTGAACAAAATATACATTCATAAAAGCAGAGATGGAATTTGTGTCATCTCTGCTTTCTTTTTTTTAGTTGCTCGTTTCGTTCGGCAATTACATCATTTCTGTCACGCAATTTGTGTTTATGGATAATGTATTCAGTAGGTAGTGAATGAGCATCTTTCCAAGGAATCATTTTTTCTGTACATAATTGTAAGCATGTGTTTTCTAAAGAGGAATCTGAAAAAGGAAAAAATATAGGTGCAAAAGGTTCTTTTGATTGAATGGACTGTAATTGTTTTTGTAATATAGTTAAAAGTTTTGGGTAATCAAGACCTAATCTGTGTACTTGTATACTTTCTTTTTTTAAAATAGCAATGGCGCTTTTCATCATTCGCATTGAACCATTCCAATTTGAGCGTCTGTGATGGTATAAAGCAACTGCTATTTGAATAAAACCAACCCAGTAGTTTTCTCGCTCTCCTCGTGGTTTCAATTTCCAATATTCTTCTAGTACTTCGTGACATTCAAAGTAATCATAATCTCCATGAAAATGAATTAAAAATTGTATGTATGCTGTAGGATACATCCTTTTCGCTCCTGTCTAAACGGTCTTACGTACAGTTTATCATAAAGTGAAACTATGATGTGATCAATGGAGTTTTCTTTATCTACACTGATTATCAGCCCTCACCAATCGGGCTTTTACGGGCAACCCGCCCCATACCTCACTTCTTTACTTTTGCTGAATTTTAAGGTGAGATCTTACTGCACGCGAATAACGGGATAAATAATAAACGACTAGAGAATCTCTAGCCGTTTATTATATTCTGCATTAGCAGAAGCAAGCCGCGCCTACAATGATTAATAAGATAAAGAGCACAACAAGTAAAGCGAAACCGCCGTTAAAACCACAATCAATATGGCCCATAGTTTTTTTACCTCCTACATTGAACTTACTACACTTTTATCATATGAAGAGGTGGGCATTGTTGCATGGGCAGGTGTCTATTTTCAACTAAATTTCTGAAAAAGGTTGGATAGAACATAAGTATGCTCTATACTTATGTTGTTATAGAAAAAATGTGGTGGGATGCTTTGTGCAATATAATTTTAAAGTAGAGGCTTTTGAAGGGCCTTTAGATCTATTGTTACATTTAATTCATCGCTATGAAATTGATATATATAATATTCCTGTAGCGGAAATTACAGAGCAGTATTTATCTTATATTCATACGATGAAAGACTTGCAACTGGATGTTGCAAGTGAGTATTTGGTGATGGCTGCAACGCTATTGCAAATTAAAAGTAAAATGCTGTTACCGAAACAAGAGGAAGATGTACCTGATAATGGTGAAGACTTTATAGATGATCCCCGTCAAGAGTTGATGGAGCGGTTAATTGAATATAAAAAATATAAGCAAGTTGCTGCTGAATTAAAAGAGAGAGAACAAGAAAGAGCACAACTTTATACACGTTCACCAATCGATTTTACATCATTTCAGCAAGAAGAGGAGACAAGTTTACCTCTCGATATAACACTGTATGATATGTTAGCAGCATTTCAAAAACTTATGCGTCGTAAAAAATCAAAACGTCCAGTAACAACGCGAATTGCTCGTCAAGAAATACCGATTGAACAACGTATGAGTGATATTTTACAGCAATTAGAAACAGCGGAAGGACGCCAAAGTTTTTATGATTTATTCGTTGATGAAGAGCGCGAAGTAATGGTTGTAACGTTTTTAGCCATACTCGAACTTATGAAAAACCAACAAATTATTATTGAGCAAGAACACAATTTTGATGAAATCTTTTTGACTCGCTCTAAAGTTTAGTAAAACTCCCATTTCAAAATTGTGAGGAAAACTAGCAGTAAGTATTTGATTAGTCAAAACGAATGATCAGTGGAAATAATCCCCGCTGATCATGGTTTCGCATAAATTTGTTTGGAACGATAAAAGGAATGTTGGACCGGTCGCAATATACTGTGATTCGGTTTTTATTGTGGATATTTTTGTATGGAAAGATATGAGAAAGGAGATTGTATGTTGGATAGAAAAGAACAGATGGCAATTGTTGAGGGGCTTTTATTTGTTGCGGGTGATGAAGGAGTTTATCCGGAACAAATTGCAAAAGTACTTGAAATTGAAGTGAAAGATGTAATTCAGATTATCGAGGAAATGCAAAGGGAATGTGAAGGTGTACAGCGAGGGTTGCAAATTGTACAATTTGCAAAAGTGTATCGCTTTGCCACAAAAAAAGAACATGCGCCTTATTATCAAAAATTAATGGATACACCAACAGCAGCGTCTCTTTCCCAGGCTGCTCTTGAAACATTGGCGATTGTTGCTTATCGCCAGCCAATTACAAGAACGGAAATGGAAGAAATTCGTGGTGTGAAAACAGATCGAGCACTGCAAACATTGGTATCGCACTTACTTATAAAAGAAACGGGCCGGGCAGAAGGACCAGGGCGCCCTATTTTATATGGTACTACGAAAGAGTTCTTAGATACGTTTGGACTGCAAACATTAGATGATTTACCAACCCTTTCTGAAGAAAATGAACAAATGAATGAAGCTGACTTATTCTTTGGATCCTTGCAGGAATTGTCAAAATCGTAGCTTAGCGCATTGCTAAGCTTTTTTGTATATGAAATACGACTCGTGCCATACTAAATGAAAAAAGGAGACGAATTATGAAAGTTGTACGGATTATTCTATTGCTAGTTTCTGTTTTAATATGTTTTTCATTAAACAGCACATCTGTCAAAAGATATATGACGTCTGTTCATACTGTGTCCTCTTTTTCCAAGCAACGTCCACATTTAGGAAGAATGAAAGTGAGTTTTTTTAAGGTAGGACAAGGTGATGCCACACTTATTATTTTACCTAATGGTCAAACAATGTTAATCGATGGAGGACCTTATGAGGCTGGAGAGGTAATTATTCAGAAATTAATTGAAAAAGGAATTAACCATTTAGATGTTGTGGTAGGGACGCATCCAGATATGGATCATATAGGAGGGCTTATACCGATTATAGAACAAATGCCAGTTTCACTTGTATTAGATAGCGGCAAAACCTATAGTTCTTTTACATATCATACGTATAGGAACGATATTAAAAAGAGGGGAATTCCATTTGTTCGTGTAAAACAAGGACAGCATATACCGTTAGATCCCCAAGTTTCAATTCAAGTATTAAATAATGGGAAGTCAAAGGATGAAAATAATGAATCATCAATTGTTTTAAAAGTTCGATATGGTAAAGCTGATTTTTTGCTAATGGGAGATGCGGATATACAAACTGAAAAGAAAATAATAAAGCAATATGATGTACATGCTGATGTTTTAAAGGTAGGTCACCACGGTTCATATACGTCAACTAGTGAACAATTTTTAGAGGAGGCAAACCCTCAATTTGCTATTCTTTCTTATGATAAAAAAAATCCATATGGGCATCCACATCAAAGTGTAGTAAACAGGTTAAAGAGATATGGTGTCATGACATATACAACGGATAAACGAACGGTAGAAATTGAAACGGATGGAGACCATATTGCAATATGGTCAAATACGCCGCTTCCATTGTTAAAGTAAAGAAGTAGTTAAAACTGTATAATAGAATGCTAAGTAGGAAAATGGAAACAAGGAATTGGTATTCGTTTTCATAAAAGATGCATTGTCTCCTTTTGGAAAAAAAGAATAATATATATTATAATTAAAGAAGATAAATTTCCTTTTTTACTAAGAGAAAAGGAAATTTCATTTGAATGTATAGACAACTACTCGTGTATATATTAAGATGGGGTTAGGCAAATAGGTAATAATAACAAGTAGGTATTCCATGGGAAAGGATCGATGAAAATGAAAACGCAAGTTGTCATCAATGCCAAAATTTATACAGGTCACGAAGTAATGGGAAGTGGATTTATTCGTTACGCAGAAAAAATTGAAGAAATTGGTTTGATGGCTCAATATGTATCACAAGAAAATGAAACGGTTTTTGACGCAGAAGGAAAAATTGTGATTCCAGGTATGATCGATGTTCATATTCATGGTGGATACGATATTGATGCGATGGATGCGAATAGCGATGGGTTAGTAACTCTTGGTAAAGAAATGTTAAAAGAAGGGGTTACAACTTATTTCCCAACAACAATGACGCAAGCTCCAGAAGCAATTGAAGCGGCTTTAAGTGCTGCAAAAGAAGCGAAAGAAAAAGGAGCGCATTTTGAATATATTCATTTAGAAGGACCATATGTTTCAAAAAAACGTGCAGGGGCGCAACCTCTTGAACATATCGTTCCGGCGAATATTGAACAATTTAAACAATGGCAAGAAGCAAGTGGCAATCTAATTAAATTAGTAACGTATGCACCAGAAGAAGAAGGCGCAGTAGAATTTGAAAAGTATCTTGCTGAAACGAGTGTTGTTGGTACAATGGGCCATACAGATGCAGTTGATGCACAATTGAAAAGTAGAAACATTACACATGCTACACACTTATACAATCAAATGCGCGGTTTACATCACCGTGAACCAGGTGTTGTCGGTCACGTGTTATTGAACCCAAATGTAATGGTTGAAGTGATTACAGATGGTATTCACATTCACCCAGATATGGTGAAATTAGCATATAAATTAAAAGGTCCTAAAAAAGTAAGTGTCATTACTGATGCGATGCGTGCAAAAGGTTTAGAAGATGGATTGTATGAGCTTGGTGGACAGCCTGTACATGTGAAAGACGGCAGCGCTCGTTTAGAAGACGGAACGTTAGCGGGTAGTATCTTGAAAATGGACCAAGCATTCCGAAATGTAATTGAATTTACAGGATGCTCGATTGAGGACGCTGTACTTATGACATCAGTTAACCAAGCAGAAGAGTTTGGATTAACGAATAAAGGGGCATTAACAGTAGGAAAAGATGCGGACTTTGTTGTCATGACGGAAGATCTACATGTATATGATACGGTTCGATTAGGAATTCATATGAAGGAAGGGAAGTAAATAGATGAATATTCTTGTTGTAAAAACGCCAGAAGAATTAGCAGAAGCAGGTTGTAAATTAATTGAAGAAGTTGTAAAATCAAAGGAAAATCCAACGTTAGGAATGGCTACAGGAAGCTCTCCACTTGGTATTTATGCAGAAATGCGAAAAAATAAACTTGATACAAGCCGTGTAACCACTGTAAACTTAGATGAGTACGTAAATTTACCACACGAAGATAAAAACAGCTATCATTATTTTATGCAAGAACAGTTGTTTAATCATCTTCCCTTTAAAGAAACTTATGTACCAAACGGGATGGCAAGTGATTTAGAAGAAGAGTGCAAGCGTTATGAAGGCATTCTAGCAGCTAACCCAGTTGATCTACAGATTCTTGGAATCGGTGAAAACGGTCACATCGGATTTAACGAACCAGGAACATCTTTTGATTCTCCAACTAACATTGTTGAATTAACAGAGTCTACACGCCAAGCAAACCTTCGTTTCTTTGAAAAAGAAGAAGATGTACCAACTCATGCAATTACAATGGGGATTGGAAGCATCATGAAAGCGAAACAAATTCTACTTGTTGCTATGGGACCGAAAAAAGCAGAAGCAATCAGAGAATTATTGCAAGGTGAGTATAGCGAAGCGTGTCCTGCTACAGTGCTGCAACGTCATCCGAATGTAACCGTAATCGCAGATCCAGAAGCTCTATCTTTATGCAGTGAGGCGATTGCTGATGAACATCGACAAGTATTCACCATTTCCGATCTATTATCAGATTCAAGAGTGGGTGAAACAGCTAATTGAGGACGGTGAATGGACGCCGGGAGATAAAATTCCATCTGAGAATGAACTTTGTGATAAGTTCGAAGTAAGTCGCATGACGATCAGACAGGCAATTAATAATTTAGTGGAACAAGGGTATTTATATCGAAAGCGTGGAATTGGAACGTTTGTTCAGCTTCCAAAAGTGGAGCAAAAACTGCAAGGGATGACGGGATTTACAGAGGATATGCTTTCCCGTGGTATGAAACCGAGCAGTCAGTTATTAAGCTTCCGCCTAGTTTCAGCTACTGCTAAAATAGCAGACCGGCTTAGAATTCAAGAGGGGGAATCGGTGTATGAAGTGAGGCGTATCCGCTTAGCCGATGACGAACCGATTGCTTTTGAGACGACATATTTGTCGCCAACTCTTGTAAAAGATATTAACGAAGAAATTTTGCAACAATCTTTATACGAACATTTAGAGAAAAAGTTAGGCTTTAAACTTGTTCGTGCTACCCAAGCAATTGAAGCTTCAATTGCAACGGATGATGAAGCGGAACATCTGCATATACCTAAAAAAGCACCTGTGCTTGTAATGAGACAATGGTCATATGCAGAAGGTGAATTACCGTTAGAATATGTGAAATGTATTTATCGTGGTGATCGTTATAAGTTCATTACGAGTATTTCACGAAACAAGTAGTGTATTTTATTTTGTGAAATACATTAAACTTTCAATTCATTGGGTATGTAGAGAAACAAAAATACGACTCATCCTTACAGGGAATGAGTCGTATTTTTGTTTTGTTTTGAGTTGTAAGTTACCACGTGTTCTACAGCGTCTTTTACAGAGTCTACGACATAATGTGCATGTTCTTTCACTGCATCGTCAGCTTGTGACATGGCAAAGCTATGAGATGTTAAATTGAACATAGGAATATCATTGTAAGAATCACCGATACAAGCAATTTCTTCAGGTTCTATTTGGAACTCTTGTAATAAAATAGAGATTGCTGATCCTTTGCTAATATTTGGTGGCATGACATCTAAGCATTGTTCAGCGGAGATAAAGGTACTGACTTTGCCGCTAAATTTCTCATTGATTTTTTTCTGAAGTACTTGTAAGTCTTCTTTTGTGCCTCCAACAGAAATTTTATTAGGAAAAATTGTATCATCAATTTTTTGTAATAAGTTTGGTTCTTCAACAGAAGTCATTGTAACTTGTTTCTCAAGTTCATGAATAAATGGTGTTTTTTCCTCAATGTAATAATTATATTCATCACTTACATAACGAAAATACGGTTCTTCTTTCGTCATCGCTAACAAATCTGGCAAAATGCTCGAATCAAATGTTGCAGACAATAATTGTTTATTCTCATGGGTATATACGAATACACCATTTACGCTAATGCGATGGAAGGTGGTACCAACCTCTTTCATTAAACCAGCGATTTCATTATCAAGCCTACCGGAGGCGAAACAAAGAATCACATTTTGTTCTGCAAGATTGCGAAGAGCTGTAACATCTTGCTCATCAATCATGCCGCCATGTTGCATCATTGTGCCGTCAATATCGCTTACAAACATTTTAATCATGTTGCATTCTCCTTTCTATGTACATTTGCTCTTACATTATACGCATCTCGTGCAATCATGTCTAAAAAATGAATTTTTCTAAAATGGTAGATGTTTTGCATTGACGAAAAAGAAGGATGTTCTGTAACATAAAAGTAGGCTATTTAAGTACGAGGGTGGTGTTATATGAATAGTTATCTAGAAATTAAAAAAGTTTTAAATAATAATGTAATCATTGCGAGTCATCAGGAACACGAGGAAGTAGTAGTGATTGGCAAGGGAATTGGATTTGGAAAGAAAACGAAAGATGTATTAAAGGCGGAGCAAATTGAAAAAATGTTTGTTTTAAAAAATGAACGTGACCGTGAACAATATAAGCTTTTAGTGCCACATGTGAGCGAAAAGTTAATTGAACTGATGAACGATATTATGATGTATATTCAAGAAAAGGCGCAGTCACCATTAAACGAGCATATTCATATTGCCTTAACCGATCATATTTCTTTTGCAATTAAAAGACTGAAACAGGGCTTTACAATAGATAATCCTTTTTTAGTTGAAACAAAAATGCTGTATCCAGAAGAGTACAAAATTGCTGAAGGAGTTGTACAACTTTTAAATTCCCGTTTGCAAATTACATTGCCAGAAGGGGAAATTGGCTTTATTGCACTTCATATTTATAGTTCACTCACAAATTCTGATGTATCTGCTGTTAATCAAAACTCCCGTCTTATTGCAAAGCTTGTTTCATTAATTGAAACAAATCTACACCTTACATTAGATCCAGAAAGTATTCATTATTTACGCCTTATTCGTCATTTACAATATGCAATTGAACGAGTGAAAAAGGGAGAGAAGGTAGAAGAAGCACAAGGGTTTGCTGAGTTATTAAAAGCAGAGTATCCAGTTTGTTATAATCTAGCTTGGAAGCTTGTGAAGGTGATGCAGAAAGAATTACAGCTCCCTGTATATGAAGCGGAGAGTATTTATTTAACGATGCATTTGCAAAGATTAGTAAAAGCAGAACATGTGTAAAAGACATATATTTTTGTCTAAAATGAAAACGTTAAAAAAAATGATTGAATCGCTTACAATTGTTTTGTATAATAAGTCATGCAAAGTTATACAAAATTCGACAAACAAGTTAAGGCAAACAACGAAAACGTTTGCTCTAAAGTAGTGAACTTATACGTAAACCTATTTTTGACACGTGTTACTGATTCGATCAGGCATGAGTGGAGAAAAGTCAGGAATGTAAGCTAGAGAAAGGGACATACTACCCTTTGTATAGCTATCGTTCTATCTTTTTTTCCTCATGCCTTTTTGGCGTTTGTCGAAAAGCACAATATAGATAAGAGAGGAAGGGTTTTCATGTTTAAGAATATCTTTGGTGTTCTTCAAAAAGTCGGAAAAGCGCTTATGCTTCCAGTAGCAATTTTACCGGCTGCAGGTATTTTACTTGGATTTGGTAATGCATTTCAAAATCCACAGTTAACAAAT
Organism: Bacillus pseudomycoides DSM 12442; assembly: GCF_000161455.1. Taxonomy (GTDB): domain Bacteria; phylum Bacillota; class Bacilli; order Bacillales; family Bacillaceae_G; genus Bacillus_A; species Bacillus_A pseudomycoides. The sequence goes on along the minus strand of NZ_CM000745.1, from coordinate 3,401,774 downwards.
CTAGTTCCTGCTTTAAAGGCAGATTGGTTTGTTCTAGTTGCAAAAATTATGGAACAATCTGGTGATATTATTTTCGCAAACCTTGCATTATTATTCGCAGTAGGGGTTGCCATCGGATTAGCAGGTGGAGACGGAGTAGCTGGGTTAGCAGCCTTCGTTGGATACTTAATTATGAACAAAACGATGAGCGTATTCTTAGGAGTAGAAAAATTTGTTACAATTGTAAGTGACAAAGTTCCAGTTAAAACTGGTTTTACAGATCAAGCGTATGCAAATGTATTAGGTATTCCGACACTTCAAACGGGAGTGTTTGGGGGTATTCTTGTCGGGATATTAGCAGCATATTGCTATAATAAATACTTCAATATTGAATTACCATCATACTTAGGATTCTTTGCAGGTAAGCGTTTCGTACCGATCGCAACAGCAACATTCTCTTTACTTTTAGGGATTGTAATGTGCTTTATTTGGCCGACAATTCAAGGCGGTTTGAATGCATTCTCACATCAAATGATCGATGCGAATAAAACGTTAGCGGCATTTGTGTTTGGTTTAATTGAGCGTTCTTTAATTCCATTTGGATTACATCATATTTTCTATGCACCATTCTGGTTTGAGTTTGGTCAATATACAAGTGCGGCGGGTGACATTATACACGGTGACCAAAAGATCTTTATGGCACAATTAAAAGATGGTGTTGAGTTAACAGCTGGTACATTTACAACAGGTAAATATCCGTTCATGATGTTCGGTCTTCCAGCAGCAGCTTTAGCAATGTATCATGAAGCACGTCCAGAAAATAAAAAATTAGCAGCTGGTATTTTAGGATCTGCTGCGTTAACATCTTTCCTAACAGGTATTACAGAACCACTTGAATTTTCATTCTTATTCGTAGCACCAGTATTGTTCGGAATACATGCTATATTTGCTGGTTTATCGTTTATGACAATGCACATTTTAGGTGTTAAAATTGGGATGACATTCTCTGGTGGTTTAATTGACTTTATGCTATTTGGTGTCTTACCAGGCCGTACAGCATGGTGGTGGGTAATTGTTGTTGGTCTTGCACTTGCAGTAATTTACTACTTCGGATTCCGCTTTGCAATCCGCAAATGGGATCTAAAAACACCTGGTCGTGAAGTAACAACAGATACTGATGGCGCAGGGAAAACAGAAGCAGGTGAACTTCCACGTGAAGTATTAGTAGCGCTTGGTGGTAAAGAGAATATTGCTTCTTTAGATGCTTGTATTACACGTTTACGTGTTCAAGTTAACGAACAAAAAAATGTAAACAAAGATCGTTTGAAAGAACTTGGGGCAGCGGGAGTGCTTGAAGTAGGAAATAACATTCAAGCTATTTTTGGACCAAAATCTGACACATTAAAATCACAAATTCATGATATTATGTCGGGTCGTACACCTCATGTTGAAAAAGAAAAACCTGTAAAAGTAGAAGAAACTGTACAAAAAGCGGATACAAATGAAACAATTGTATCTCCGATTGAAGGTAAAATTCTACCGATTACAGAAGTTCCTGATCAAGTATTTTCAGGGAAAATGATGGGGGATGGATTCGCAATTGAGCCAGCAGAAGGAACAGTCGTTTCTCCAGTTGACGGTGAGATTGTCAATGTCTTCCCAACAAAACATGCAATTGGTATTCAATCTGAAGGTGGAAAAGAAATTTTAATTCACTTCGGTATTGATACTGTAAAATTAAATGGTGAAGGTTTTGAAGCACTTGTCACGCAAGGTGATAAAGTGAAACAAGGACAACCATTATTGAAAGTAGATATCGCATTTGTAAAAGAAAATGCACCATCTATTATTACACCAATTATTTTTACGAATTTAGGGCAAGGACAACAAGTTGAATTGAAAAAAGAAGGCAATGTCAAGAAAGGCGAAGCCGATATTATTGACATTCAGTAAGAAATTGACGCAAAATGTCTATAATTATAATGGGCGATGTGGTTGACCGAACATCGCCTATTATATACAATAGATGATGTAGTACTCACGTCTATACAACCGAAAAAATACTGTATTTAAAGGAGATAGATTATTATGGAAAAAATCTTTAAAGTAACTAGCGACTCAGGGATTCATGCTCGTCCAGCAACTCTACTTGTAAACACTGCAAGCAAATTCGGTGCTGATATTAACTTAGAGTATAACGGTAAAAACGTTAACTTAAAATCAATCATGGGTGTTATGTCTTTAGGTATTCAACAAGGCGCAGAAATTAAAATCACTGCAAATGGTGATGATGCAGCTCAAGCACTAGCAGCTATCGAAGAAACTATGAAAAACGAAGGATTAGGAGAATAATGACTCTTAACATTCAAGGGATCGCTGCATCAAGTGGGATTGCTATTGCGAAGGCTTTCAGACTTGAGAATCCTGAATTTAACATTGAAAAGAAAACGATTACGAACGAAGCTGCAGAAATTGTACGCTTAGACGCTGCGCTTGAGAAAGCAAAATCTGAACTAGAAGCAATTAAAGACCATGCTTTTGCTGAGCTTGGTGCTGATAAAGCTGCTATCTTTGAAGCACATTTACTAGTATTGAATGATCCAGAACTAGTAAATCCAGTAAAAGATAAAGTAAATAATGAAAAAGTAAATGCTGAATTTGCAATGGACGAAGTTGCAACAATGTTCATTACTATGTTTGAAAACATGGATAATGAATATATGAAAGAGCGTGCAGCGGATATTCGCGACGTAACAAAACGCGTTCTTGCACATTTACTAGGAATTAACTTCTCAAATCCAAGTACGATTTCTGAAGAAGTAATTATTATTGCTGAAGATTTAACACCATCTGATACAGCACAATTAAACCGTAACTATGCAAAAGGTTTCACGACTGATATTGGTGGACGTACATCTCACTCTGCAATTATGGCTCGTTCTATGGAAATTCCAGCTGTTGTTGGTACGAAAGTTGTTATGGAGAAAATCCAAAACGGCGATATCGTAATTATCGACGGTCTAGATGGAGAAGTAATTGTAAACCCATCTGAAGAAACGCTTCGTACTTTCGAAGAAAAGAAAGCAAAATTCGAAGAACAAAAAGTTGAATGGGCGAAATTAAAAGATCAAGCAACTGTAACAAGTGATGGGCATCATGTTGAGCTTGTTGCAAACATCGGAACACCAAATGATGTACAAGGTATCATCGACAATGGTGGAGAAGGCGTTGGTTTATACCGTACAGAATTCTTATATATGGGTCGTGACAATCTTCCAACAGAAGAAGAGCAGTTCGAAGCATATAAAGCAGTTCTTGAAGGTGTAAAAGCAGATCAACCAGTTGTTGTTCGTACACTTGACATCGGTGGAGATAAAGAGCTTCCATACTTACATTTACCAAAAGAAATGAACCCATTCTTAGGTTACCGTGCGATTCGCTTATGCCTTGAAGAACAAGATGTGTTCCGTACACAACTTCGTGCATTGCTTCGTGCAAGCGTATATGGTAATTTAAAAATTATGTTCCCAATGATTGCAACTCTTGATGAATTCCGTCAAGCAAAAGCAATTTTATTAGAAGAGAAAGAAAGACTTGTTCAAGCTGGTACAACTGTTTCTGATGCTATTGAGGTAGGTATGATGGTAGAAATTCCCGCTTCTGCAGTATTAGCAGATCAGTTTGCAAAAGAAGTTGATTTCTTCTCTATCGGAACAAACGACCTAATCCAATACACAATGGCTGCAGACCGTATGAATGAACGTGTATCTTACTTATACCAACCGTATAATCCATCTATTTTACGCCTTGTAAAAATGGTTATCGATGCTGCTCATAAAGAAGGAAAATGGGCTGGTATGTGTGGTGAGATGGCAGGAGATTCACTTGCAATCCCGTTACTACTTGGATTAGGATTAGATGAATTCAGTATGAGTGCAACATCTATCCTTCCTGCAAGAACACAACTAAGCAAGTTGTCAAAAGCACAAATGGAAGAGTTAGCACAAAAAGCATTAACAATGTCAACTGCTGAAGAAGTTGTTGAATTAGTTAAAAGCATCTAATAATAAAAGAAAACCTGAGCCGATTGAAATCGGTCTCAGGTTTTTTATATACTAAATTTAGATTTGATTTTTATGATTTTGAGGATACGAAGCAGAATTAGATAGCGATTGCTATGATATCCTCTGGGCAAACACGTAAAATACCTGTGAATTTACTTGTGTTCATGTTATTTTTATCATCTTTATTATCTTTGTCATCTCCCGTATTTAAAGCGGAGAAAAGAGCAACGCCGTTAGAAAACCCTTCAAAAATAACATTTCTGAAAGTAACGTTACCTTTAATAGTTAAAAGAGAAATTTCTGTTCCGATTGCAATGTGTCTAAGGACATTACATACATGGTGTCTTTCTTTTTCTTTTTCTTTTTCTCTTTCTCTTTCTCTTTCTCTTTCTCTTTCACGATCACGATCACGATCACGATCACGATCACAGCAATGACCACGATGACATTCTCTAAAATCTTCACGACATCCAAAAGATCCAAACATAATTCTCATCACCCCCTTCACACTTATAATGTATGTAAGTTGTATATGTGGTGATTGGACCGAACGTGGAATTTTTACTGGGATATTTTCTTATTTTAAATAACTAGAGGGGTATTTGTTACTTAATGGTATTTGGATAAGGATAAATGACAGGGGGAGGGAGGTCGAAACTTTTATTATTGTTTTTTTTTCTTTATTCAAGGATCTGAAATTCACGGGTAGTTTTTCCTTATTTATCCCGCTATTTGAGGGCAGTAAGACCCCCACTGGTTATGATCATCTTTGAATCAATAAAAATCTTTAGGTGAGTCTTACTATCCACGCATAACTGGATACATAGAAAAGGATACCTTTATTTATAACGAGGTATCCTTTACACTTTTTTACTTTTATATAAAACGATTGCATATACGGGAAGAGCCAACAGTAATGGTACGATAGACTGTGAGATATGTAATCCTTCTTCTAGCTGGAGTGCTTTTTCTTTTGGGAATTGTAGCATTGTAATATTTGTGGCATCTCCAATAAAGTATAGAAGCAGTACAGTTACGGCATAGCTTAAAAATGCAATAAAGCTTCCATATGAATTCAATGAAAATCCCTCTCTTGTTATCTATTTGTTACTATTGTATCATAATTGTAACAAAAATACATCCTTTATATTTCATTGTATAACAAAATTCGACAAAATACTGTGATTTTAAAGGGGATAGAGAAATAAACTACTGTTTATATATGTTGGAATATTACAAAGAAATAACATAAAAAANANAAGAGTACGTACGTTACG
>NZ_CM000745.1:3106233-3232711 GCF_000161455.1 Bacillus pseudomycoides DSM 12442 | reverse complement strand
TGTCGTTACGGACAGAACCACATTGTTGAGTATTATGATAAATTAAAAACGCAACCTTATAACAAATGTCATAAAGTTGCGTCAATCGCATGTGTAAATAAGTTATTGAAGCTCCTCTTCTACCTTATTACACATAATATACACTATGATTATCGGTTAACCGCCTGAAATCATAGTCTCATTCATCATACTATACTTATTCCCCCTAGTAAAAAAACGAATACATATTAGGGGTATTTAGTTTGCATTAAATTTAACATATATGATATAGGCTTTGCGATATTTAATTGATTAAAAATCTAAAAATAAGGATTGACTAATCGTAAGAAATATCAAAAATCGTTTTCTTTTCGTAACGGTGCGATTTTCGTTCGTTTTTCTTCATTTTTTAACCAAGTTTTAAAATCCATCATCATCCTTCTTTCTTCAATTGTGTTCTGTAAAAAGTATCTATTATATATATTAAGTTTAACAAGTTAACGGAAGACATCTTCTGTTAACTAAAAAAAAATTGCTATATTTATTTAGTTCTTTAATAAAGTGAAACTTTAATCAGTGGGGGTTTTCTCCATCTCCCACTGATTATTAGTTGAACCAATCGGGCTTTTATGGGCAGTGTATCTCCCACTTAACTTCTTTGCTTTCGTAGAATTTTGAGGTGGGAGTATTACTGCCCATTAATGCGGGATAAATGGAGAGATATTCATTTGTTAAAAAAATAAGAATTGAAGATTTTTCTATTTTTTTACAAATAGCACACAAAAAAGACATACTTCTAGGCTATTTTTATATACAGGAATTATTTTTTTGAAATGGTTACTACATATAAAGGAGACTTCAAAATGGATATGGATTCATATTATTGGGAAATGGTTAAGAAGAATATTGGTGTGTATTCTGAACAGGAACAAGAATGTCTTCGAAATAAGAAGGTTATTATTTTTGGATTAGGGGGTGTAGGTGGATATGAAGCAATTCTCTTCTCTCGGATGGGGATTGGGCATATTACAGGCGTTGATCCAGATGAATTTGAAATATCTAATATTAACAGACAAATGTTAGCACTTTCTAGTGTTATAGGTGAACCAAAAGCAAAAGTTGCAGAACAGGTTGTAAAAGATATACATCCCTATATATCAACAAACTTTATACAAACAAGAGTAGATGAAGATAATGTAATCGAACTTATAAAAGGGCACGATATTGTAGTAGAAGCCGTAGATGATATGCCTTCAAGAGTTATTATACATAGAACTGCTAGAGAATTAGGTATACCAAGTGTGGGGATGTCAGGTAGTCCTCCCACAAGAGGATTTGTTTCTACATTTTTTCCAACTGGAATTCCTTATGAGGAAGCATTGAATGTATCTATTGTAGGAGGCAAATTAACAAATCACGAATTAAGACAACAAATTGCGGATATAAAGAAAAGTCGAGCTTGGTATTCTGTAGAAAAAGGGGCACCAAAAGAGTGGGCACAAGATTTTTGTGATGGAAAAGCAGGATGGATTATCACGCCGATGCGTGCCCATCTATTGTCATTATTTAGCTTTCATGAAGCAATCCAAGTGTTAACTGGTCGTGAACCGTTAGCGAGAGCTCCAAAAGGGATTGTTATTGATGTAAATAGCCAGAACCCCGTCCAAGTAAAAAATGCACCAAAAGATGGTTGGGATTATACAACACTGTAAGGAGGAAAATAATTTGTTAACAAAAAATAAAAATACACAAAATATATATGAAGAAAGTTTCACGCGAAATATTGGCGTCATTTCTGTAGAGGAGCAAGAAAAATTAAAAAATGCTCGCGTTACTGTAGTTGGAGCAGGGGGAGTAGGAGGAATTACACTCATTCAATTGGCACGAATGGGTGTAGGTTCTTTACATGTTATTGATCAAGATGTATTTGAAGCAAGCAATATCAATCGACAAATGCTAAGTTCCATCAGTAAATTAGGACAGCAAAAAGCAGAGGTCGCTTTAGAAGTTTTGCAAGACATTAATCCATTATTACAAATAGAGATAACAAAAGAATTTGTTACCGAGGACAATGCATTAGAACTTCTAACGAATGCAGATGCCATTATAGATGCAACTGACAATTTAGTAGCGAGAGTAATTATCCATCGTACAGCTCAGAAACTAGGAATCCCTTCTATTTGGATTGCGGTTACACCCCCCTTTAGAGGTGGCGTGATGTCTTTAACTCCTAACTCTACGCCCTATGAAATTGCGTTAGGATATCCGTCTTATCAACAAGAGCTAACACCAGAAATGCAAAATAAAATTCATGAATTAAAAGATGGACGTGCTCTTCATTCCGTTACATATGGCGCGGATGAGAAATGGGCAAGCAGTTATGTACAAAAAGATCGTCCATGGGCTGTATTGTCTCCCGTTGCGAATATAGTAGGCATTCTAGCAAGCTTTGAAGCATTTAAATTTATGATAAATCGAGAAGAGTTAAGACCTGTAATAAGTCCAAATTTAATTCAAATTAACCTTGCAAACCAGAATATGGTACAAGTCTCTATACCGGAAAATGGTAGTTGGGACTATACCACACTATAGATGAGAGAAAAGATTATGCTTCCTTTTTTGTTACTTGGAATAATTGTAATACTCGCCCTGCTTATAAAGGATTATGCACTAGCTGGTGCGGCTTGCTTATTAGGAATTTTACTTGCTGTTGGACAAAAAACTTTATTACATTTTATTCAACAATACTCTTTTCAAATTGGTATTTTCTTTCTTATGTTATTCTTTTTAATTCCAATTGCATCAGGGAAGATTACAAACGAAAACGTAGTAAAATTAATTGCTTCCCCTATGGGATTAGGGTCCATTCTTGCAGGTTTCACTGTGTCATACATAGGAGGGAAAGGTGTAGGAATTCTATCTATGAATCCTACGATATTGTTAGGTGTCTTAATAGGGACTCTTGTTGCCGTATTATTTACAAAAGGTTTACCAGCCGGATTAATTATTGCGGCTGGAATAATAGCTATTATTTCTATGAAATGAAAGGGACATTCTAAATGAAGATAAAATGGACACATATTAGTTTAGTAGGGATTTTTTTTATAATGCTTATGTCTGGTTGTTCTAATATAAAAGAAACTTCTCAAAATGCTCAGACTCCTAAAGTAGTAAAACAAGAATTAGAAATTCAGCAAGGAGAAGAAAAATTATTTTTGCTTCATAAAAACTTAAATAATAAAAAACAGTATAAATCCGATGAAATTGTCTTATTTTTAGAACCATTTAGTGTACCTACAGCTCAAGCATTTGATGTACCAAAATATTCGTGGATGGATGAGTATGCCAAAAAAGGGTATGATACTTGGGCCATGGATTTTCGAGGGTTTGGTCATTCTTCTCGCCCTAAAGAAATGTCAGATCCTCCTTCCCAAAATCGTCCGGTTATTCATCTGAATGATGCAACTAAGGATCTAGAAACAGTTGTAAAGTGGATCCAAAAGAAAAGAAATGTGAAAAAGATTCATATAATAGGATGGTCATATGGAGGTGTTGTCGCTGGAAATTATGCAATATCCCATCCTCAAGATATTAATAAACTTATTTTATATGGGTATATGCATGGATTCACACTTCCTATGATGACAAAATCTCTTGAAAATCCATTACAACCTAATCAATTTAATCCTGAAGCATCAGCCTATCAAATGGTGGACTTTGATAAAGGAATGCATCATTGGCATATGATGATGGGAAAGAAAACAATCGTTACAAATGAAGCAATGGATGCCGTAAAACAAGTATTTATCAATTCGGATCCTATGAGTAAGAAAAATAATCAAACTATTCGTCGACCAATTGGTCCACTAGAGGATTTGTTTTACATTTGGAAAAATCAGCCTTTATATGATGTATCTAAAATTAACGTTCCAGTACTTGTCATTTATGGAGAAGATGACACGTTTGCAGACCGAAATATGATGTCAAAACTAACAGGTACAAAACAAAAAAAAGAAGTTGTAATCCCCGATGCAACGCACTGGGCTGTTTATGAAAAGAATCGTAATAGCCTATTCGAACAAACGTTAAACTTTATAGAAATGAAAGAAGGAAAAAAGGAATGAATAAGGGTATAACAATATTGGATGCCACCTTACGTGAAGGAGAACAACAATGTGGTATTCGTTTCTCCAAGGAAGATAAAATTACCTTACTCCATATGTTAGAGAATTTTGGAGTAACTCTTATCGAGGTTGGACACCCGGGTATTTCTGAAGAAGAAGAAGAGATTTGCCGAGAAGTTGCAGCCTCTGCAGAGTACGCTGAAATACTTATGCATGCTCGGGCAAAAAAAGAAGAAGTTCATGCGGCTTATCGTGCTGGTGCCGATTGGATAGGAATCTGGGCGTCTATTAACCCCATTTCTTTACAAACAAAGTACACCAATAGATCAAAAGACTACGTTATTAATCAAGTGAAACAAGCTATTGAAGAAGCAAAATCTTTAGGGATGAAAATCCGTTTTACTATTGAAGATGCTTCGCGAACTGAATGGGAAGATATCGCCTACATTGGACAGGTTGCACATGTAGCTGGAGCAGACCGAATCAGTTTAGCAGACACTGTAGGAATTTGGGAACCAAGTCAGTGTGCGACAATCGTGAAGAAATCTGTTGAGACATTCCCTTGTGAGATTGAAGTTCACCTTCATAATGATTTAGGACTAGCCATGGCAAATGCTCTTGCTGCAATCGATTCAGGGGCATCTGTCATTGATACTACATTGTGCGGAATAGGTGAACGTGCTGGGATTGTTGACTTGCTAAATTTATCAGTATTTTTATCTCAAAAGCGTAATCTTCAGTACTTTAAACTACAGATGATTCCTGAATTGACTCAATCTCTTCAATTAGCTACTGGTTGTAAAGTAGATCATTGGAGACCGATTATTGGAAAGAACATATTTACTCATACGGCACCTTATCATAAGAAAGCTGTTCAGCAGAATGACTCAGCATACGAGGGTATTCAGCCTGAAATGATAGGAAGAGTAAGGAACATTCAACAAAAATGCATAGAAAGAAAAGGGCCAAGGCTTTCAAAGTCTCTCCGAGTTAGTAAACCATTTGTAAAGGGAGCATCTGAGCTTTTATATCATCGCGATGGTCCAGGAGAGCGGTGGGTGCAGATGGATTATAGAACGGATGAACGGGCTTCATTTTATGTGATACAGCGTGTATTCTACGGTGCGCATATGGATGATAACTTAGAAGGACATGTAGATATTCACGCACATCATTGTGATAGTGCCTTTATCTTCTGGGGGAATAAAATAGATGGTACAGGCCTCGTATGTGAGGTGGAAATTGAGGGAGAGTCTCAAATCATTGAGAGTCCTGCATCTGTTTTTATTCCAGCGGGTTTCAAGCATAGGTATAAGTACCTTTCGGGTATAGGAACATATACAAATATCGTACTAGCACCTAATTATAATTCTAGTTTGTTAGAGGATAATTTATCAAAAATGCATGTATAATGGGTAATCTAAAATGCCATTAAGTTAAAATACATTTGCATCCCAAAAACGAAAAAAAATTTCGTTTTTGGGATGTTTTTATTTTTTGCTTGATGAAGATAGGGAGCTACTTCAAAAGACGAATAAGAACCTTAATTTTCAAGAGTAGATAATAGAAAGGGTAAATTTTACAGCATTTTTCAATGAACTGAACAACTAAAGAACATGAAAGTTTCCCTACTTAAAAAGGAAGAGAATTATAAAAATTCTCTTCTTTTTTTATGTGTTCATAAACATTACTTATCTATCTGAAAGCACATGTATACGATTATTGGCTCTGGTACAAATGTGTTGCGCCCTTAAATAGTTCATACAGATCCCTAATCAAAGTATTCATAAGTTTGCATAAGATGGAAACAATGGTAAAAAGATAACTTATGAAAATTAAAAGATGGCTTTCCTTGCGTTAAAGGAAAGCCATCTTTTTAAATGCACTTAAAATTCATAAAGAGGCACAGAGTATAGGTTACAATATAAAGGTAGAATTAGCGCAAATTACCAAAAATATTTTGTTTGAATTATAAAATATGAATATACTGTGGTATTGAGGAATGAATCATTTTGAAAGAATACAAAACTCAATTGAATATATTGAAAAGAGCTTACAAGACGAATTGAACGTTATTGAAGTTTCCTCAAAACGAAAATTTTATCTCTTCATAGTTGCATGGGAATACAGCTTTCATTTTTTTCGTTGTGGGGACATTTCAAAATACTAGCTTGATAGCGATGTGGCAGGACCCAGCTTTATAAAATATAATTATTGCGATAAGGAAGAATATTATTAAAAACTTTATCAAATTTTTCTCTGAGCGATAACTTCATCTTTAAATATTTATGAATTATAAAATGTCTTAAGTTGATGGGCATGTTGTGTTACCCCATTGTCATCAAGCTAAGAAAACGAAAACTTATATATCATTATCTTTAGGTGGAGGGGAAAGATTGTTTGATAAATTAAAAAGGCTATTTAAAAAAGATAAAGAGAATGATTTTGAAGATGAGAGGTACATTTTCAAACAGAATCGTTAAATTTCTTAAATAAAAGATATTACTATTTTCCCTCCACAGCTTCATACCCCTTTACAAATAATAAAGTTATATAAGAAACGATAAATGAGAAGATGCTATACATGCCAACCCAAAAGAAAAATGAAGGGGGAAACAATAAAACTCCTAATATAAGAAAAATAGCAAACGTTACAATTGGCATTACGTAATACGTTCTTGTTCTACGTGTCCCAAGTACTGAAACAATAAAAATAAGTAATGGACAAATAAATAAGAAGAAAATCAATTCACTCATGGTTATGTCCCCTTTTCTTAAGAAGTAATATGTTTCTTTTAAACTAATTGTTCTCTTAATATAATTTTGACAGATGGTTTGAAATCCCTTTTGGGAATCAGTATATTTCAACAGTTCGCAAAGGAAAATAGTAAGCAAAGAAAACTTGTCTACGGTTATAAAAGAAACATCGCGACAATTGTAGTGACAATTAACCCGATAACGACCGGTATAAAATTGCGTCTAGCAAGTTCGAATGGATCTACTTTACAAATTGCTAACCATTTTTTTATGCGAGGAGTAATAGAAGTAAGAACTTTAGCTGGTTCAGTTGATTCAACAGGACCAGTATGCACGAGTAAATTGCTCATTGAAATAATAATAGAGATGATTAAAATAGTTGGTAGTAGTTCGGTAATGGCATAGATAAAACTTTGAAAAATGTCGCTAACGGCAAGAGGAATGGAATGTGTTGCGGTTAGAGCTAGTAAAAAGATAAAAAACAATACAAATGATTGTCGTATTTTTTCGAAGAATAAAAAAAGGTGATAATTGTAAGTAAACAAAGAATATAGAGGGCGTGCAGAAGTGTTAATTCTACTCCCATTTTGCTCACATCCTTTAGGCGTTCGGGTAGTTTAGTGTATGAAGAGAGTGGGAGTGTGTGAGTACGTAGAGAAAGAAAATATAACAATTTCATGTACTGCACTTACAAGGTGAAAGTGGATGATATAATACAAATAATCCTGAAAGTGGATAAAATATTATACGGTTTTATTACTAGATAGAGAGATGGAATATATGAAGGAGAAAATAGGTTTTTACGGTCTTATGGGATGCTTTGCTATAGGACTTATTTTAAAGTATTTTATTGAAAGTGATTGGATCGACACTATTTATGCAGCGGGTTTTATTTTTGCTGTATTATATTGTTGGGATGAATTTAGAGCATACACCCGAAAAAAGAAGATCGTTTTAGGAATTGAGTTTGTCATTTTAATAGCTACAGTGCCATTCATATTGTTGGAAGGCGGTAGACAAATGGATATGATGCCAATTTTTCAAGGGTGGCTATCTTTTGCTAGATTAGTATATTTACTTATAATCTTAGGTATTGTGGGAATGATTGTTACAAAAGTGAATAAAAAATTATTATTAGGTGATGACGTATCTAAAACATAAAAAAGTGCTACCTCGCTAAGAGATAGCACTTTTTATTATTTTACAGAATGAGTTTTTTGCATTTTTTTAATTAAACGAATTTGCCCGCGATGACTCAGCTCATCCTCGAATACATAGAACCATTTGAAGTAGTTATTTGCAGGTTTGTCGTGCCAAAACGTTGTGGTTTTATATAGCCATTCATCTGGTAGTGATTGAAACGTTGCAATCGTTTTATCGCGAACTTCTTGTAACGTATCTATGTAGTAGTCTATAGGGTGATTTTTAATCGTTTGACGTCCAAGATCACCCAATTCAACTCCTGGTAACCAGCGTTCTAATTCAGCTTTTGTTGGCTCGCGATCTTCAAAGGTATGAATTTGATAATAAAACTCGACTGCAGCCATATGGTACAAAAGCATACCAATCGAGTTTGCCTAATCATCGTGCAAATAATCGAGTTCTTCAATTGTTAAGTCTTGTACAGCTTGCATAGTTGTATAGCGAGTATAATTCATCATAGAAACAAGTTTTGAGAACTCTGTGTTTAATCCGTCAATCTTATTAATTACGAAATTCAATAGAAATTCCTCCCAATAAATAATTTCTTTATAGAAGGGTTTCTATATGTAGAAAGAAATTCTTTTTTAGGAGCGTATATGAATCAAGTTTGTGGTTATTAACCAATAACAATAAGGTCTCTATTTGCCTTTGTAATTACTTCATGCCCATCTTTTGTAATGACAATATCATCTTCAATCCTACAGCCACCCCAGTTTGGAATATAAATACCTGGTTCGACAGTAACAACCATTCCTTCTTGTAAAGTAGCTTTACTTTCTTGTGATAATCGAAGTGGTTCATGAAGTTCTAATCCAACGCCATGGCCGGTAGAATGGCCAAAGTATTCACCGTAGCCGTTATCTGTAATGTAATTTCTTGTCACATCATCAATCGTTTTTGCGGATTCACCAGGCCGGATTGCTTTGGTTCCTCGTTTTAATGCTTCTAATACAATACTATATATTTTTTCGAATTCTTTGGAGTAACTTCCAATCGCAATAGTACGTGTTAAATCAGAGCAATACCCATTGTAAAGTGCACCAAAATCTAATGTAACCATATCTCCGTTTTCAATCATCTTATTTGTGGCAACGCCGTGGGGAAGAGAAGAACGGACTCCAGAAGCTACGATAATGTTAAATGATGAGGAAGAGGCCCCTTGTTTTCGCATAAAAAACTCTAATTCATCTCGGACATCAAATTCAGATACACCGGGTTTTAGAAATCCTGTTATATGTTGAAATGCTTCATCGGCCATACGTGCTGCAACTTTAATTGTTTCGATTTCAGACTCTTCCTTAATGGAACGGATTGTTTCTACTAGTTCACTTACTTGTACAAGTTTGATGTTTGTATATTTTTTTAACGAACTATACTGTTTTAAGGTCATATTGTTTTCTTCGATGCCTAGTCTTTGGATGTTTAATCTAGTTGTCTGATTTGCAATCTCTTGTTCTATGTTTCCTTTATGCATAATGATTTCAGTTTCTTGTACCTGTGTTTTTGCTTGATCGACATAGCGGAAATCTGTAATGAATACAGCTTCAGTTGCAGATAGTAATACGACTCCAGCACTACCTGTAAATCCAGTTGCATACTGGCGATTTTCCTTTTTCGTAATGAGTAATCCGTCTATTCCATATTCGGTTAGTTGTTCTTGAATTTTTTTGATTCTAGTAGTCATTTTGATTCCTCCTTTTCATTGTCTATATAAAGCAATAATTATGCCAATATTCTCAATCTAGCTGTTCGTGGGCAATAAGACCCCCACTGTAAAATTCAACAAAAGTAAAGAAGATAGGTGGGGGTCGGGCACCTGATTGGTGAGGGCTAATAATCAGTGGGGATGAAGAAAACCTCCTACTGATTAAAGCTTCACTTTATGAGGGAAGATACTTAGTAATGAATACACTGTCAAAAAATGTAGACATATAAAATTATATGTGTCTACATTTTTTTGACATGAAAATCTAGGGTATAAACTTTTTAACACGATATATTTTTAATTGCTCAATAATTTTTTTGTGAAAAATAGTTTTTATTAAGTGATAGGTATAAAAAAAGGTAATAACGATTTAATTAATATCGTTATTACCTCTTTTTGTTTTAAGCTTTTAATTTCATCACCGTATCAGCATCTGGTGTTACATACAATGTTTGTTGATTATCATATGTCACAAACCCAAGTTTAGCACCGCTTGGTTTTTTAACATGGCGAATTTTTGTGAAATCTACAGGAACAGAACTAGAATCTTTTGCTTTACTGTAATAAGCAGCGAGTTTAGCAGCTTCTAATAAAGTCTCTTCAGTTGGTTCTAATGAGCGAATAACAACGTGAGAACCAGGAATATCTTTTGTATGTAACCAAATTTCATCACGACGTGCAAATTTGGTTGTTAAATAGTCATTTTGTTTATTATTTTTACCGACTAAAATTTCTGTTCCATCGGTAGAGATATATTTATCTAATATCGGTTTTGATGTTTTTTTCTTTGTATTCTTCGACTTACGGTTACGCATATAACCTTCTTCAGCTAATTCTTCGCGAATCTCCTCGATATCTTTTGAAGAAGCAGCCTCCATTTGTTGAAGTAGGCTATCAAAGTAAAGGATTTCTTCATTTGTTTTTTCAATTTGTTCTTTTACGATTGCGACAGAATTTTTCGCTTTTTGATACTTTTGGAAATAACGTTGTGCGTTTTCTGACGGTGTTTTCAGTGGATCTAATGTAATTTTTACTGTTCCGCCATTTTCATCGTAGTAGTTGACAACCTCAATTTCTTTGTCACCTTTTTTTAATGCATACATGTTAGCTGTAAGAAGTTCACCGAATAATTGATATTTATCAGCTTTCCCAGCATCTTGTAGTGTTTTTTGTAATTTAATTAATTTCTTTTCATTTTTTGCTTTTTCATTGTGCATAAATCGTTCTAAATCATGTGCTTGTTGTTTTACACGATCGCGTTCAGCCTTTCCAAAGAAGAATCGATCTAATAATTCACTTACAGATAAGAATGTTTTATTATGCCCTTTTAAATGTGTAAGAGGGAAGAGATAAAAGAACTCTTTTCCATTTGCCGTTATCATTGTTGGTTCATATTGATGCGCTTGCATTGGTTTTTGTAATGTGAAAAACGCTTCTGATAATGCATGTTCATTTACCATAACAGCTTTCTTTACAACTTCTTTTGCAAATAGCGGAGAAATCCCCATAAAGGCCCCAACAAGTTGTTTATCCATATTTCCTGCTAAAAAGTCTAGTGGCCTAATAAACTCATCTTGTGTTTCAATCTGCAAGGGATTAATTTTATGCTGTGCTGGTGGTGCAACATATTCAGCGCCAGCATATACAGTACGATGCCGATTTACCGCTAAAGAAACGTGCTTTAAGCTATCTAAAATGATATTTGTTTTCGCGTCTACTAAAATAATATTGCTGTGACGACCCATTATTTCAATCACTAATGTTTTTAACGATTCGTCCCCAATCTCGTTACGGCTTCGAACGGTAATTTGAATGATACGTTCTAAATCGATTTGTTCAATTTTCTCAATAAATCCACCTTCTAAATGTTTGCGAAGAAGCATGCAAAACATTGGTGGTAATGCTGGTGAATCATAACTTTGATTTGTAAGATGCATACGTGCGTATGTAGGGTGTGCGGAAATAAGTAATTTTTGATTTTTTCCGTTTGCTCGAATATGTAACAAAACCTCATATTTTGAGGGTTGATATATTTTTGAAATTCTTCCTGTTTGAAGAGAATTTGCAATTTCATGTGTAATCGCTCTTGTAAATAATCCATCGAATGCCATTATGAACACTCCTTTCTAACTAAATGTTAATTATAGCATTTTTTTGGACGGGGCTGAATAAGCTTTCATTAGAGCATGTCTGCAATCAGGAGGTCGATAGCGAGATGAATTGGTATGAAATGCGTGCACATGAAGTGGAAGAAAGAACGAATACGAATGTGAAGGTAGGACTGTCAGAGCAAGAAGCGGAAGGGCGCTTAAAGAAGCTAGGGCCAAATGAATTACAAGAAGCAAAGCGGCCTTCTGCACTTCTTGTATTTTTGGCGCAGTTTAAAGATTTTATGGTACTTGTTTTGTTTGGTGCGACAATCATTTCAGCTTTTTTAGGAGAGTATATTGATTCGATTGCAATTGTCGCAATTGTTATTATCAATGGTGTTCTTGGTTTTTTTCAAGAAAGAAAAGCAGAAAAATCATTGGAGGCTTTGAAAGAATTAGCTGCCCCGCAAGTAACGGTTTTACGAAATGGAAAATGGATGAAAATACCATCTAAAGCACTTGTCCTTGGGGATATCATTAAATTTTCTAGCGGCGACCGTATTGGTGCTGATATTCGTCTTGTTGAAGCATCGAGTTTATATATCGAGGAATCGGCTTTAACGGGAGAATCTGTACCTGTTCAAAAGAAAGTGGAAGCATTAAGCGGTCAAAATGTTGCGATTGGTGATCAAAAAAATATGGCATTTATGGGGACGATGATAACAAGGGGTTCCGGGGCCGGAGTAGTAGTAGCTACAGGGATGAACACGGCTATGGGGCAGATTGCAAATCTGTTGCAAAATGCAGAGCAAATGGAAACACCGCTGCAAAGAAGATTAGAACAACTTGGGAAGATTCTAATCATTGTTGCCCTTATTTTAACAGCACTTGTTGTACTAGCTGGAGTGTATCAAGGGAATGAAGTGTATCATATGTTCTTAGCGGGTGTGTCACTTGCTGTTGCAGCAATTCCAGAAGGATTACCAGCGATTGTTACGGTCGCATTGTCACTTGGTGTACAGCGCATGATTAAAAAGAGAGCGATTGTTCGAAAATTACCAGCAGTAGAAACTTTAGGATGTGCTTCTGTTATTTGTTCGGACAAAACGGGTACGATGACACAAAATAAAATGATGGTAACACATATGTGGTCAGGTGGCGAAACATGGCATGTAACCGGGCAAGGCTACGAGCCTACTGGATCATTTATGAAAGGTGAGCAGAAGGTTAATCCGGAATCTACAAGGGCGTTATATCAATTATTAACATTTGGGTGTTTATGCAATAACGCGAGCATTGTAAAAAAGAAAAAAACATATGTCCTAGATGGAGATCCGACAGAAGGTGCGCTCGTTGCAGCGGCGATGAAATCAGGAATATCCCGAGAAGCTTTAAAAGAGAAGTTTGAAATTATTCATGAACTCCCTTTCGATTCCACACGAAAAATGATGAGCGTAATCGTTCGTGATCGTGATGGTAAAAAATTTGTAGTCACAAAAGGGGCACCTGATGTTCTTTTGCAAATGAGCCAAACAATTTTATGGGGGGATAAACAGCAACCTTTAAGTGAGTTATATCGTAAAGAAGTGCAAGCGGCAATTCATAACCTTGGGAGTCAAGCGCTTCGAACGATTGCTGTTGCATTTAGGGCTTTAAAAGTAACAGATTCAATTGAACATGAAAGAGAAGTAGAAAAAGATTTCATGCTTGTCGGGATACAAGGAATGATAGACCCGCCAAGACCAGAAGTGAAACAGGCCGTAAAAGAGTGTAAAGAGGCTGGTATTAAAACGGTAATGATTACAGGAGACCATAAAGTAACAGCGATGGCAATTGCGGAGCAGTTAGGGGTTTTACCACCGAATGGCCGCGTTATAGAAGGTGTAGAATTAGCAAATATGTCTGTAGATGAACTAGAGGATATTGTAGAAGATACCTATGTATTTGCACGTGTATCTCCTGAACATAAATTAAAAATTGTAAAAGCTCTTCAAAATAAAGATCATATTGTGGCGATGACAGGTGATGGAGTGAATGACGCTCCTGCTATTAAAACAGCTGATATTGGGATAGCGATGGGAATTACAGGAACGGATGTAGCTAAAGAAGCTTCCTCTCTTGTTTTGCTAGATGATAACTTTGCTACGATTAAATCGGCAATTAAAGAGGGACGAAATATATATGAGAATATTCGGAAGTTCATTCGGTATTTATTAGCATCAAATGTTGGAGAGATTTTAGTTATGTTATTTGCGATGATGCTTGCTTTACCACTTCCGATGGTTCCAATTCAAATTTTATGGGTGAATTTAGTAACAGATGGTTTACCAGCAATGGCACTAGGGTTAGATGCAGCTGAGGGAGATGTGATGAGAAGAAATCCACGGCATCCGAAAGAAGGGGTGTTTGCAAGAGGGTTGGCTTGGAAAATTGTGAGTAGAGGCTTTTTAATTGGTATTGTAACCTTGCTGGCATTTATTATTGCATTTAATCAGCATCCAAATGAATTGAAATATGCGCAAACAGTAGCTTTTGCTACACTAGTTTTAGCACAGCTTATTCATGTATTTGACTGCCGCAGTGAACACTCTATATTCCATCGTAATCCTTTTGGTAATATATATTTGGTTGGAGCAGTTATTATTTCGGTGTTATTAATGCTTGTGGTTATTTATTATCCACCATTGCAACCGATTTTTAGCACAATGCCAATTCAAGCGAGAGATTGGTTATTAATCGTTGGTTTATCGTCCATTCCAACATTTTTATTAGTCGGCTCTTTATTGACAGGGAAAAAGGAGAAGAAGAAGCCGATATTGTATAAGAGAGGCATAAACTTGAAATAGTCAATGATATGAAAATGTGATATAATTTACAAAAGGTAGTAGAGTTGCATCTCTATTACCTTTTTCATTGAGTTATTTCATGGTGTGGATGTGATAAAGATGATTTCTAGTATGACAGGATTTGGAAGAGCGAAAGTGGAAAATGATGCTTTTCAAATTACAGTAGAAATGAAGTCAGTGAACCATCGTTTTTTAGAGATGAACATTCGACTTCCGAAACAAATGATGGTTTTTGAGGACAAAATTCGTAAGTTAATTGCAGAACAAGTTCGCCGCGGGCGTATTGAAGTGTCCATTATTATTACAGGGGAAGGGCTTGTTGAAAGAAAGTTAAGTGTGAATTGGCCGCTTCTCAAGCAGTATAAATCCATTATGGAAGACGTGAAAACGAAATTTCAATTACAAGATTCCATTACACTTCAACAATTAATGGCAATGCCAGAAGTAACGGCGATTGAAGAAATGGAAAATGTAAATGAACAATTTGAACAAAATTTATATGAAGCTGTTCGCCAAGCTGCTCGTACGTTAAAAACGATGAGAGATGGCGAAGGAGAACGATTACATAAAGATATGGCGTATCGTTTACAAGAGATACACGATTGTGTAAATGCGATTATTCCGCATGCACCAATTGTTACTCAAAAATATCGTGAACGATTGGAAAATCGCTTAAAAGAATTACATAATCATGAGTTAGATGAACAAAGGTTGCTGACAGAGGTAGCGATGTTTGCGGAGCGCTCGGATATTCATGAAGAATTGGTTCGCTTGCAAAGTCATTTAGCTCAATTTCATGAAGCCCTTGAGATCGAGGAGCCTGTTGGTAGAAAAATGGATTTCATTGTACAAGAGATGCATCGGGAAATTAACACGATCGGTTCTAAGGCAAACGACTTAACAATTTCAAAATATGTTGTAGAAATGAAAAATAACCTTGAAAAAATTCGTGAACAGGTACAAAATATTGAGTAGCTGTCAAAAAATATATAAAGTTATACGTGGTGGGGAAATCGGATAGACTTACTAGGAGGCGCAAACTATGGCCATGCGGTTTTTAAATATTGGATATGGGAATATTGTATCTGCTCATCGAATTATTGCAATTGTAAGTCCGGAGTCAGCTCCTATTAAACGAACGGTGCAGGAAGCGCGTGAACATAACGTGTTACTAGATGCTACGTATGGGAGAAAAACAAGGGCGGTTATTGTTATGGATGATGGGCATATTGTACTAAGCCCAATTCAGCCAGAGACGATTGCACATCGTTTAAATAATAAAGAAGATTTAAGTGAGGAAGGGTAGGTTTTACATATTTATGAGAAGTAGAAGAGGGTTGCTCATCGTTCTTTCAGGACCTTCTGGCGTTGGGAAAGGGACAGTTCGAAAAGAGTTGTTCAGCCATGAAGATACAAGATTTCAATACTCTATTTCAGTAACGACACGTAAACCGCGTGAAGGTGAAGTAGATGGTGTGGATTATTTCTTTAAAGAGAGAGAAGAGTTTGAAGAAATGATTCGTAACGAAAAGCTGCTTGAGTGGGCAGAGTTCGTTGGGAATTACTATGGAACACCAATCGATTATGTTGAAAAAACATTGCAAGAAGGAAAAGATGTATTCTTAGAAATTGAAGTACAAGGAGCAATTCAAGTAAAGAAAGCTTTCCCAGAAGGGGTATTTATTTTCTTAGCTCCTCCAAGCTTATCAGAGCTTAAGAATCGCATCGTTGGTCGCGGTACAGAGACTGAAGATGTTATTGAAAATCGTTTAACTGTAGCAAAAGAAGAAATCGAGATGATGGACGCTTATGACTATGTAGTAGAAAATGATAAAGTAGAACTTGCTTGTGAACGCATTAAAGCTATTGTGGTTGGTGAACATTGCCGCCGCGACAGAGTAGCGAAATATTATAAAGAAATGACGGAGGGTATATAATATGTTAAATCCATCAATTGATTCATTGCTAAAAAAAATCGACTCTAAATATACATTAGTAACAGTAGCGGCAAAACGCGCTCGTGAAATGCAAATGGCTAACAACTGTGTTGTTGAAAATCCTGTTTCTCATAAATGTGTAGGTAAAGCGTTGGAAGAAATCGATGCGGAAGCATTAAATTATGTACCAAGCGAAGAGAAAGTATCTGAGTAAGGCATTCTCTTCGACAAATGAAAACATAGACTTTATACTTTTCTATGTAACGGTAACAACCTATTTACAAGTAGGTTGTTATTTTTTTACGATAGAGCTAAAAGAAATAGGTTTTTGTTTAATGAAATACTAGCACTGACGAGCTGGAATGAATACATTTCAGCAGAATAAGTTTGAAAAAGAAAGAGGACGAGTCATATGCTAAAAGGGAAAAAGATACTTCTATGTGTAACAGGAGGCATTGCTGTTTTTAAAGCGGCTGCGTTAACGAGTAAATTAACACAAGCAGGAGCACTTGTAAAAGTAATGATGAGTGAATCGGCGATGAAATTTGTTACACCTCTTACATTTCAAGCGCTTTCTCGCCATGATGTATACACGGATACGTTTAATGAAAAAGATTCTGCAGTTATCGCTCATATTGATTTAGCGGATTGGGCGGACGTTGTGCTTATTGCACCAGCAACAGCGAATTGTATCGGAAAATTAGCAAATGGTATTGCTGATGATATGATCACAACAACATTGTTAGCTACTATAGCGCCAGTCTGGATTGCACCTGCTATGAATGTGCATATGTATGAAAATAAAATTGTCCAAAAGAATATGATGACGTTAAAAGCGTTGGGATATACATTTATTGAGCCTGGAGAAGGCTTTTTAGCATGTGGATATGTTGCGAAAGGTCGATTAGAAGAACCAGAAACAATTATCGCTCGATTACAAGAAACGTTTTCAGAACATAAACCATTAAAGGGAAAGAAAATTTTAGTAACTGCTGGCCCAACTCGTGAAAAAATTGATCCAGTACGTTTTATGACGAACTTTTCTTCAGGGAAAATGGGGTATGCGCTAGCGGAAGTTGCTGCTAACTTAGGAGCGGATGTAATACTTGTTTCAGGTCCAACTGCAATAGCATCACCTGTAAATGTAACAACTGTGCAAGTAGAATCTGCACAAGATATGTTAGAAGCTGTAATGCAACATTATGGATCTATGGATGTTGTTATTAAAACAGCTGCAGTAGCAGACTATCGCCCGAAAATTGTGCATAATCAGAAGATGAAAAAGAAAAGTGGCGATGCAGTCATTGAGTTAGAAAGAACAATCGATATTTTGAAAACACTCGGTGAGAAAAAAGAGCATCAACTCCTAATCGGTTTTGCTGCTGAAACGACAAATATAGAAGAATATGCAACGAAAAAATTGCGTGAAAAAAATGCAAATATGATTGTTGCAAATGATGTGAAAGCACAAGGTGCAGGATTCGGTACGGATACGAATATTGTAACAATGTATAGAAAAGATGGAGAAGTTATTCGATTACCTCTTTTAACAAAGAAAGAAGTTGCACGTGAAATTTTAATGCAAATTAAAGCGATGTTAGAAGAGGATCGTGTATGAAATTTGCAAGTGTAATCGTTGATGTACCGGCACGTCAAACAGATCGCCCGTTTGATTATGTTATCCCTAAGAAATGGGAAGATATTGTACAAACAGGTATGCGTGTAGTCGTTCCGTTTGGTCCACGGAAATTACAAGGCTTTATTATTGAAATAAAAGATTCAGTCGATGTGGAAAGTAAAAAGTTAAAAGCATTGCATGAAATACTAGATATTACGCCAGTTTTAAATGAAGAATTATTACAACTTGGTTTTTGGCTGACGGATGAAACATTATGTTATATGATTTCAGCTTTTCAAGTTATGCTTCCAGCTGCGATAAAAGCGACTTATAAAAAACGGCTACAGCTCCATAAAACAGCTGCAGTGGCGCCGGAAATTCGTGATTTGTTTCAAGGGAAAGAAGCGATAGATTGGGAAGAAATTGCTACGCACTCACATATGTATCGCATGGTTCAAAAAGAGATAACAAACGGCACTATTGAAGTCATCTATAAAGTAAAAGATAAGGTGCAAAAGAAGAAACAAAGGGTGATTCAGCCAGAATTGCCACAGGAACAATTAGAGGCAGCTGCCTTTGAGCTGAAAAGTAAAAAGCAACAAGATGTACTGTATTACTTTGTAGAAAATTATCACAGTGTGCCATTAAAAACATTAACAGAAGAACTACAAATAACAGATGCACCGGTAAAGTCGCTTGTGAAAAAAGGGTTGCTTTTAGAACAGTACATTGAAGTATATCGTAACCCATATGACGATGAGGCTTTTGAACAGACAAAGCCATTTCCGCTCACAGATGAACAAAATCAAGTGATTACGCCCATCTTGTCATCCATTACAAATGAAACATATAATCCATTTTTACTATATGGTGTTACAGGAAGCG
Source organism: Bacillus pseudomycoides DSM 12442 (assembly GCF_000161455.1). Lineage (GTDB taxonomy): Bacteria > Bacillota > Bacilli > Bacillales > Bacillaceae_G > Bacillus_A > Bacillus_A pseudomycoides. Next base: position 3,213,567 of record NZ_CM000745.1, on the reverse strand, counting down.
GTAAAACAGAAGTGTATTTGCAATCCATTGCTGCGGTGTTGAAAAAGGGAAAAGAGGCGATTGTACTTGTTCCAGAAATTGCGTTAACACCGCAAATGGTAGATCGATTTAAAGGACGTTTTGGTTCGCAAGTTGCGGTTCTTCATAGTGCGCTTTCTGTTGGGGAAAAATATGATGAATGGCGGAAAATTTTACGAAAAGAAGTAAAAGTTGTTGTTGGAGCACGCTCCGCTATTTTTGCTCCATTTGAAAACTTAGGAATTATTATTATTGATGAAGAACATGAGTCAAGTTATAAACAAGAAGATAATCCGAAATATCATGCCAGGGATGTTGCGATTTGGCGAGGGCAATATCATAATTGTCCAATCGTGCTCGGCAGTGCAACGCCGACTCTCGAATCATTTGCTAGAGCGAAAAAAGGTGTTTATGAGCTACTAACCATGCAAAAGCGTATGAATGAACAAGCGTTGCCGACAGTAGAAATTGTTGATATGCGTGAGGAACTGCGTGATGGAAATCGTTCTATGTTTTCAAAATTACTTCATGAGAAAATAGCGGATCGGTTAGAAAAGAAAGAACAAATGGTTCTTTTTTTAAATCGAAGAGGCCATTCAACGTTTGTCATGTGTCGTGATTGTGGTTATGTCGTGCAATGTCCACACTGTGATATATCACTCACCTATCATAAAATGAATCATCGTTTAAAATGTCACTATTGCAGTTATGAGGAAAGTATGCCAACTGCTTGTCCTGCTTGTAATAGTTCGTATATTCGTTTCTTTGGGACAGGAACACAAAAGGTAGAAGAAGAAATTACAAAGTTATTTCCAGAGGCGCGGGTTATCCGTATGGATGTTGATACAACGAGTCGCAAAGGAATGCACGAAAAGTTATTAAAAGCCTTCGGTGAAGAGAAAGCTGATATCTTACTTGGAACACAGATGATCGCTAAAGGGCTTGATTTTCCAAAGGTTACACTTGTTGGTGTCTTAACAGCTGATACGATGCTACATTTACCAGATTTTCGAGCAAGCGAGAAAACGTATCAGTTATTGACGCAGGTGAGTGGACGTGCAGGTCGACATGAATTACCAGGAGAAGTAGTAATTCAAACGTATACGCCAGAACACTATAGCGTAGAACTAGCAAAGAATCAGCAGTACGATGTATTTTTTGAACAAGAAATGCAAATGAGAAAAACGAGGCAATACCCGCCATACTACTATGTCGCACTTGTAACCGTTTCGCATCCAGAGTTATTAAAAGCAGTGCAAGTAACGGAAAAAATTGTCGGTTATTTACGAACGCATTGCTCGCGGCAAACAATGGTGCTAGGACCGGTTGCTTCAGCAATTCCAAGGATAAAAGATAGATATCGATACCAATGCATGATAAAATACAAGCGGGAACCAAACTTAAAGTACGTGCTCAAAATGGTAAATGAACATTATCAAGCAGAAATGCAAAAAGATTTGCAGATCTCAATCGACTTTAATCCAACAATGTTAATGTAGCGGAGGAAAATATGGCAGTTTTAGAAATTGTAAAGCATCCAGATGAAGTGTTAGAAACCCCATGTGAACGGGTAATGAACTTTGATAAAAAGTTAGTGAATTTGTTAAAAGATATGCATGAAACAATGTTAGTTGCAGATGGTGTTGGTTTAGCAGCACCACAAGTCGGCGTAAGTTTGCAAGTGGCAGTTGTTGATATTGGTGATGATACGGGAAAAATCGAACTGATTAATCCAGTTATTTTAGAAAAACGTGGTGAACAAGTAGGTCCCGAAGGCTGCTTAAGCTTTCCGGGACTTTATGGTGAAGTGGAGCGTGCAGAGTATATTAAAGTACGTGCACAAAATCGTCGTGGTAAAATCTTTTTATTAGAGGCAGATGATTTTTTAGCACGCGCAATCCAACATGAAATCGACCATTTACATGGTGTGTTATTTACATCAAAAGTGACGAGATATTATGAGGAAAATGAATTAGAAGAGATGTAAAAGGAGCGGTTTTTGAATGATAAAAGTAGTATTTATGGGAACACCGGACTTTTCTGTACCGGTGCTTCGTCGTCTTATTGAAGATGGATATGATGTAATTGGTGTTGTAACGCAGCCGGATCGTCCAGTGGGGAGAAAAAAGGTTATGACACCAACACCTGTTAAGGTGGAAGCGGAAAAACATGGTATTCCGGTGTTACAGCCGTTAAAAATTCGTGAAAAAGACGAATATGAAAAAGTATTGGCATTAGAGCCGGATTTAATTGTGACAGCTGCGTTCGGACAAATTGTACCAAACGAAATTTTAGAAGCACCAAAGTATGGATGTATTAATGTTCATGCTTCATTACTTCCAGAACTTCGCGGCGGTGCACCAATTCATTACTCCATCATGCAGGGAAAAGAAAAAACAGGTATCACAATTATGTATATGGTGGAAAAATTAGATGCTGGTGATATTTTAACGCAAGTAGAAGTGGAAATCGAAGAACGTGAAACAACTGGTTCATTATTTGATAAATTAAGTGAGGCTGGAGCGCACTTATTATCAAAAACAGTTCCGCTTTTAATACAAGGAAAATTAGAACCGATTAAACAAAATGAGGATGAAGTAACATTCGCTTACAATATTAAACGTGAGCAAGAAAAGATTGATTGGATGAAAACAGGAGAAGAGGTTTACAATCACATTCGTGGTTTAAATCCGTGGCCAGTTGCTTATACAACTTTAGCAGGGCAAGTTGTAAAAATATGGTGGGGCGAAAAAGTTCCTGTAACAGTACAGGCTGAAGCTGGTTCTATTGTAGCAATTGAAGAAGATGGTTTCGTTGTGGCAACAGGAAATGAAACAGGTGTTAAAATTACTGAATTACAACCATCTGGTAAAAAGCGCATGAGTTGTTCACAATTTTTACGTGGAACAAAACCTGAAATTGGTACGAAGTTAGGAGAAGACGCATGAGACAAAATGTTCGTGAGTTAGCTCTTGATGGTCTAATTCAAGTAGAGAAAAGTGGCGCTTATAGCAACTTACTTTTAAATAATTTGATTGAAAAAAGTGCGATTGATAGAAAAGATATTGGTTTGTTAACTGAGATTGTCTATGGAACGATTCAACGTCGTGATACACTTGACTATTATTTACAACCATTTTTAAGAAAAAAAGTTGAAGCGTGGGTAAAAATATTACTTCGCTTATCTTTATATCAAATGCTATATTTAGATCGCGTCCCAGAAAGAGCGGCGATTCATGAGGCTGTTGAGATTGCAAAACGTCGTGGTCATAAAGGAATTGCAGGGATGGTAAACGGGGTACTCCGTTCGATTCAACGTGAAGGTGTGCCATCTTTAGAGGAGATACAAAATCCTGTAGAGCGAGTTTCTGTTGCAACGAGTCATCCAGAGTGGCTTGTACAAGAGTGGGTATCAGCATACGATTTAGAAACAGCGCAAAAAATGTGCGAAGTAAATATGGTTCCGCCGGTACCGACAGCACGTGTGAATGTTGATAAAATAACGGTAGAAGAAGCGATTGCTTTGCTAGAACGTGAGGGTGTACAAGCAAAACGTGGTGATTTATCAGAAGATGCTATCCAAATTGAAAAAGGAAACGTAGCGCATACAGAAGCGTTTAAAAACGGTTTCCTTTCTATTCAAGATGAAAGCTCTATGCTTGTTGCGCGTGCTTTGAAACCCGAAGAAGGAGATATGGTTCTTGATAGCTGCGCGGCGCCTGGTGGGAAAACAACACACATTGCAGAGCGTTTAAAGGGAACTGGTCAGGTAACGTCGCTGGATTTACATCCGCATAAAGTTCGTCTAATTCAGCAACAGGCGAAGCGTCTAGAATTAGAGAACATTGAAACAAAGGCGCTAGATGCCAGAAAAGTTCAAGAACATTTTGCGAACGAAAGCTTTGACAAAATATTAGTAGACGCACCATGTTCTGGATTTGGTGTTATCAGACGTAAGCCTGATATTAAATTAGGTAAAGAAAAAGGCGATAGTGAAAGACTGTCGACAATTCAGCTATCGATACTAGAAAAGGTAGCTCCACTGTTAAAAGCAGGTGGTCGCCTTGTTTATAGTACGTGTACAATTGAAAAAATAGAAAATGAACAAGTGATAGAGCAATTTTTACAAGAGCATCCTGAATTTGAATGGGATACTACTATGAAAGAGCGCATGCCAGAAAAATTACGTCCTTATATAAATGAAGGGCAAGTACAAATTTTACCGCATTATTTTGCAACAGATGGCTTTTATATTGCTTGTTTAAGAAAGAAGGTGTAGCATCATGGAAACGACTGTAAAAAAACAAAAGAAAGATTTAGAAACAAAAAAAACATCTATTTACTCTTTACAACTTCATGAAATGCAAAATTGGTTAAAGGAACAAGGTGAACCGAAATTCCGTGCAGGTCAAATTTTTGATTGGCTATATAAAAAGCGTGTAAAAAATTATGAGGATATGACAAATCTTTCAAAAGGATTGCGTGATAAATTGTCGAATTCCTTTGATATTACTACTTTAAATACATTAGTAAAGCAAACATCTTCTGATGGGACAATTAAGTTTTTATTCCAATTATATGATGGGTATTCTATCGAAACAGTATTAATGCGACATGAATATGGAAATTCCATTTGTGTAACAACACAGGTAGGTTGCCGAATTGGTTGTACATTCTGTGCATCAACACTAGGTGGTTTAAAGCGAAACCTAGAGGCTGGAGAAATCGTAGCGCAAGTAGTAGAGGTTCAACGTGCGCTTGATGAGACAGATGAGCGCGTGAGTTCTCTTGTTGTAATGGGAATTGGAGAGCCGTTTGATAACTACGATAACTTAATGTCGTTTTTACGCATTATTAACCATGAAAAAGGAATTCATATTGGTGCACGTCATATGACGGTTTCAACAAGTGGAATCATCCCGAAAATTTATAAGTTTGCTGAAGAGGATATGCAAATTAACTTTGCGATTTCATTGCACGCTCCAAATACAGAATTACGCTCAAAATTAATGCCGATTAACCGTGCTTATAAGCTGCCTGACTTAATGGAAGCTATTAAATACTATGTGAATAGAACCGGGCGTCGCATTACGTTTGAATATGGCTTATTTGGAGGAGAAAACGACCAAGTTGAGCATGCCGAAGAATTGGCTCAACTTTTAAAAGGTGTAAAATGTCATGTGAACTTAATTCCGGTAAACTATGTACCAGAACGCGATTACGTAAGAACACCACGTGAACAAATTTTCTTATTTGAAAAAACGTTGAAAGACCGTGGAGTGAATGTAACGATTCGCCGTGAACAAGGTCATGATATTGATGCTGCCTGCGGTCAGTTGCGTGCAAAGGAGCGCAAAGAAGAGACGAGGTGACAAGATGAAAGCCGTGTTTCTATCGGATAAAGGGAAAGTTCGTCAACATAATGAAGATAGTGCAGGAGTTTTTCATAATTTAGATGGAGATATTTTAGCTGTTGTAGCTGATGGAATGGGAGGTCATCGAGCAGGCGATGTTGCTAGCTCGATGGCCATTCAACTATTCCATGATTATTGGAAACAAACGTATAATATGGATACACCAAAAAAGGCCGAAGAATGGCTACATACAAACGTTGAGATGATTAACGAGAGGGTATACGAATACTCGAAGAAACATACAGAGTGTAGTGGTATGGGAACTACTGTTATTGTTGCGATTTGTACAGCGGGATTTGTAACAATTGGACACATAGGAGATAGTCGATGTTACATGTTATCAGATGATGAGATTTCACTTATAACTGAAGACCATTCACTTGTAAATGAACTTGTTAGATATGGTGAGATTTCAAAAGAGGATGCAGAGTATCATCCAAAAAAGAATTTGCTTTTACGAGCGCTTGGAACAGAAGAAAAAGTTGGATTAGATGTTAAAACATTAGTGTTAGAAGAAAATGATCAACTGCTTCTTTGCTCTGACGGATTATCAAATAAAGTTGCTATGGATGATATGCGAAAGATTTTGCAATTAAACGAACAACTCGAGACAAAGGGAGAACATCTTGTTCAACTTGCGAATGATCGTGGGGGAGAAGATAATATTACCCTTGTCATTGTTGATTATGCGGATTCGGCAAACGAAAGTAGGTGAATTACAACGTGCTGATTGGAAAACGCCTAAACGACCGTTATAAGCTACTGAAAATGATCGGTGGCGGAGGGATGGCCAATGTATATTTGGCTCATGATGATATACTAGGCCGAGATGTAGCGGTAAAAATATTAAGACTCGATTATGCAAATAATGATGAGTTTATTAAACGTTTCCATCGAGAAGCGCAATCTGTTACAACGTTGTCGCATCCAAATATTGTGAATATGTATGATGTTGGGGAAGAAGATGGAATTTATTATCTTGTTATGGAATATGTACCTGGACAAACATTAAAGCAATACATAACGCAGCGTGGAATGTTACCGATAGGAGAAGCTCTTGATATTATGGAGCAGTTAACATCTGCAATGGCACATGCGCATCATTTTGAAATTGTCCATAGAGATATAAAGCCACATAACATCTTAATTCGGAATGATGGAGTCGTGAAGGTGACAGACTTTGGGATTGCGACTGCTACAAGTGCAACGGCGATAACGCATACGAACTCAGTGCTTGGTTCGGTCCATTACTTGTCACCAGAGCAAGCACGTGGAGGGATAGCGAATAAACAATCGGATATTTATTCGCTTGGTATTGTTATGTTTGAATTACTAACAGGGCGACAACCTTTCTCAGGAGAGTCTGCAGTTGCGATCGCTTTAAAACATTTACAGAATGAAACACCATCTCCAAAACGCTGGAATCCAGATATTCCGCAAAGTGTAGAAAATATTATTTTAAAAGCAACTGCAAAAGATCCATTTCATCGCTATCAGTCTGCTAATGCGATGAAGAGAGATATTGAAACGGCGCTATATCCAGAACGTATTAACGAACAACCATTTTATATACCTGAAGATATGGAAGCGACGAAGGCAATTCCAATTATTCAACAAGAACAATTATTTGGAAATGTAAGCGATGAAACAATTGTATTGAATGGAAGTAAAGCGGATGAACAGATAAAAGATGAAGAAGTGAAACCGAACGAGAAAAAAAAGCGAAGTAACAAATGGCTGAAAGTGTTACTTACAACATTTTTACTTTTAGCAATCGGCACAACGTTAGCGCTGACTGTGATTCCAGGATTCTTTATTCCTAAAGACGTAAAAACTCCTGATGTGTCTGGTATGAAGTATGAGACTGCTGTTAACACTCTTGTTGAGAAAGGATTTGAAGTTGCTGAACCGAACATTGTTTATACAGATGATGTTGAAGCTGGGAAAGTAATTAAAACAAGTCCGGCAGCAGGAAGGGTTGTAAAAGAAAGGTCGAAAATTACTATCTATCAATCCGGTGGAAAAAAGAAGGATAAGATGAGTAATTTAATCGGAAAAGATTTTGATAGTTTGAAGGACGAATTGGAAGGGAAGTATAAAATTGTTGTTCGATACGATATTGAAAGCGAAAAACCAAAAGGTGAAATCGTAGAACAAAGTCCAGCAGCAGACCAAATGGTTGTGGAAGCGGAGCAAGATGTGAAAGTTTGGGTGAGTAAAGGTCCTTACCAAATTCGACCTGTTGATTTTTCTGGATGGACGGAAAATAGTGTGAATAGCTATTTAAATGAAAAGAAACTGGTCCCAAATATAAAAAGAGAATATTCGGATACTGTTGATAAGGGACAAGTAATTTCACAATCACCAAAACCAGGAACGCCGTTAAAAGAAGGGGATAAAGTAACGATTACTGTCTCTGATGGTCCGAAGCCTAAAGTAACGAAAACAGTAAAGGTTGATAACATTTCGATTCCGTATGAGCCTCCTGCGACAGGTGAGAAAAAGCCACAAACAATTGAAATTTATAAAGAAGATATGCAGCAGAAAATGGATAAGCCGATTGAAACGCGAACAATAACAGAATCTGCTACTATTTCTTTGGAATTTGTGATTCAAGAAGGAACAAAAGGTCATTACAAAATTGTTCGAGATGGGACGACAATTATTGATAAAGAAGTGCCATATCCAGCCTAGTAAAGGTGTGTCTCCATTTGGTGGATTCCACCTTCTTTGTATGGAGAGTGGAATTTGTTGCTCTTGCCTGTTATGCTGTTAACGTAGAAGGGTAAGAAATTACGTTTTGAAATAGAAGGACAGCCATAAAAGTGAAGTGGAAATAAAGGAGAATCTGAACTGATAAATAGTCAGTTTTATCCTAGTATTCGCTGGCAGTACCCCGTCTCAATATTTTAAGGAAGGGATAACTGTATGGAGAGGCTGATAACAATTTCACTTTATATAGAATAAAGGAGAATTATATGGCAGAAGGAAAAATTGTAAAAGCTTTAAGTGGTTTTTATTATGTACAGCATGAAGGTGGCATTACACAATGCCGTGGTCGTGGTGTATTCAGAAAAAATAAAATTACACCACTTGTAGGAGATCAAGTAGTTTTTCAAGCGGAGAATCCGAATGAAGGCTATGTTTTAGAGATTTTTGAGCGGAAAAATGAACTTGTTAGGCCGCCAATTGCCAATGTTGATCAAGCAATCCTTGTTTTCTCAGCAGTTGAACCAGATTTTAACCCAGGGTTATTAGATCGATTTTTAGTATTAATTGAATATCATAACATTAAACCAATTATTTGTATCAGTAAAATGGATTTAGTAGATGAAAAAATGCGAGAAACTGTTGAATCTTATGCAAATGATTATCGTGAAATGGGATATGATGTGTTATTTACTTCTATAAATACATCGGAAAGTATTGATATTTTAAAACCATTCTTAGAAGGTTGTGTCTCAGTTGTTGCGGGGCAATCTGGTGTAGGGAAATCTTCCATGTTAAATGTATTACGCCCAGATTTAGCCCTAAAAACAGATGATATTTCATCGCATTTAGGGCGAGGGAAGCATACGACAAGGCATGTAGAATTAATTGCAGTAGGAAGCGGTCTGGTTGCAGATACACCGGGTTTTAGCTCTCTTGATTTTATTGATATCGAAGTAGAAGATCTTACGTATTGTTTTCCAGAGTTGAAAGAAGAGAGTCAATACTGTAAATTTAGAGGGTGTACACACCTTTCAGAACCGAAATGTGCAGTAAAAGCTGCGGTTGAAGAAGGGAAAATTACACAATATCGTTATGAACATTACAAACAATTTGTAGAAGAAATTAGAGAGAGAAAGCCGAGGTATTAATTATGATTAAAATTGCACCATCGATTTTATCAGCAGATTTTTCCAAACTAGGGGAAGAAATTAAAGATGTAGAAAAGGGCGGAGCGGATTATATCCATGTTGACGTAATGGATGGGCATTTTGTTCCGAACATTACAATTGGTCCATTAATTGTAGAAGCGATTCGTCCAATTACATCTTTACCATTAGATGTACACTTAATGATTGAAAACCCGGATAACTATATCCCTACTTTTGCAAAAGCTGGAGCGGATATTATTACTGTTCATGTAGAGGTGTGCCCGCATTTACATCGTACGATTCAATTAATTAAATCACATGGTATTAAAGCTGGAGTTGTATTAAATCCACATACACCAGTTTCAATGATTGAACACGTATTGGGAGATATTGATATGGTATTACTTATGACAGTAAATCCAGGATTTGGTGGACAGAAGTTTATTCACTCTGTATTACCGAAAATTAAACAAGTTGCAGAAATGGTCAAAGAGCGTAATTTACAAGTAGAAATCGAAGTTGATGGTGGTGTGAATGCTGAGACTGCGAGACTTTGTGTAGAAGCTGGAGCAAATGTTCTTGTAGCAGGATCAGCAGTGTACAATCAAAAAGACCGCGGTGAAGCAATTCGAGTAATTCGTGGATAAGGAATATAGATAAGAAAACTTTTAAGACCTGTTAGAACGGGCTAATGTGAAAAAAGCAATCTACCGACTGGCAGATTGCTTTTTTCTATAGAAGGGAAAGAAAAGATGATTATTCATATTTTAGCTGGAGGACCGGCGGAGTACTGTGCTGATTTCTCTCGGTATGAAAATGAGGAAGTAGTATGGGCTGCGGTTGATCGTGGTGTATATCGTTTGTTGCAAAGAGGAATCATACCTACTGTTGCATTGGGTGATTATGACTCAGTTACAGATGAAGAATTAGCGTGGATGCAAAAACAGACAGATGAGTTACATATTGTTCCGCGTGAAAAAGATCAAACGGATTTAGAAATTGCAATTCATTGGGCACTGGAGCAAAAGCCGGATTTGATTCGCATTTTTGGTGCTACAGGCGGAAGGCTTGATCATGGGTTAGCGAACATACAAATGCTTTTAAAAGGGCTGGAAGCACATACTGAAATGTATATCGTTGACAATAAAAATGAAATCTCTGTAAAAAAAGTAGGCACATATATAATTGAAGAAAATGAACAATTTCCATACGTATCCTTTGTGCCTGTTACGGAAATTGTAAAAGGTATTACACTTCGTGGCTTTAAATATCCTCTTACTGATAAAACGATAGAATGGGGATCGACGCTTTGTATTAGTAATGAACTCATTGCGGAAAAAGGTACTTTTTCATTTGCTTCTGGCATATTAATGGTGATAAGAAGCACTGATTGAAGAAACACTTTTGCTACTTGCATCATATAGTAAACAAGTGGAGTAATGGGGATTAGGAGGGAAACCATGAGATTTTATACAATTAAGTTACCTAAATTTCTTGGTGGAATTGTTCGCGCGGTGTTAAATACCTTTAAAAAGGACTAAAAAAAGCACCATTAATGGTGCTTTTTCATGAGGATAATAAAAAAGAGCCTATTGGCTCTTTTTTTTATTATTAAACACGTTCGATTTTGCCAGATTTTAATGCTCTAGCAGAAACGTAAACACGTTGAACTTTACCGTCGATGCGTACGCGAACTTTTTGAAGGTTAGCGCCCCATTTACGTTTTGTAGCGTTCATTGCGTGAGAACGAGAGTTACCAGAACGAGCTTTTCTTCCAGTAATAGCACAAACACGAGCCATCTATATTTCCCTCCCTTAACTACCTTACCATACGTAATTTTTTCAATGTTAGTCTTTTATGCGATGCTAAAAACACTACTATAATTTAACACAACTAAAAAGAGAATGCAACAGTGTATAAAAAAGAAATCAAGAAAAATTACTTGACACTAAATTTCAGTAAAGAAAAGTAGAAATCAAGAAAAATCACTTGACATATTATAGTGGTACATGTTGTATAATAACAATGGACTATTTTGCTCGTCGTAGAAAAGTGTAATAATAAGTATAAAATATGAGAGCGAAAAGAAAGAACGATGGAATTTTCTTTAAAAAGATTATATGATAGTAATTAAAGTAGTCTAGCTCACTTTCACCATTTATGAAGGGGGAAAAGAGATGTCAATTGAAATTAAAACAAAGTACGGTCAAATTGATATTAGTACAGATGTAATTGCAACGATTGCTGGAGGTGCCGCGGTAGATTGCTACGGTATCGTTGGTATGGCTTCAAAAAACCAATTAAAAGATGGATTAACAGAAATTTTACGAAAAGAAAACTTCACTAGAGGCGTTATTGTTCGTAAAGACGAAGATGAAGTACATATTGATATGTATATTATTGTGAGCTATGGTACAAAAATTTCAGAGGTAGCACACAACGTCCAAACGAAAGTGAAATATACATTAGACCAAACGGTAGGACTAGCAGTAGATTCTGTAAACATCTACGTACAAGGAGTTAAAGTAATAAACTTGTAATGTGCATTAAGGAGGAAAATCTGTGTCAATTCAAAAAATTGATGGGAAACGTTTATCACAAATGATTATTCAAGGAGCGAATAACTTAACAAACAATGTTCAGCTTGTTGATGCATTAAACGTTTTTCCAGTTCCAGATGGCGATACCGGTACAAATATGAATTTATCAATGACTTCAGGCGCGCGTGAAGTGAAAGCAAACCCTTCGCAGCATGCTGGTAAAGTCGGCGTAAGTTTAGCAAAAGGATTATTAATGGGAGCTCGTGGTAACTCAGGTGTTATTTTATCTCAGTTGTTCCGTGGTTTCTCTAAATCCATTGAACAAAAAGAAGTATTAACAACAGTTGATTTTGCGGCAGCTTTAGAAGCTGGTGTAGAAACGGCGTATAAAGCGGTTATGAAGCCGATTGAAGGAACGATTTTAACAGTTGCAAGAGAAACGGGGAAATATGCAGTCACAGTTGCGAAAAAACAGCGCGACTTTGTTTTGTTTATGGAAGACGTTGTCAAAGAAGCAAATGCATCGTTAAATCGTACGCCAGATTTATTGCCTGTATTAAAACAAGTTGGCGTTGTAGATAGCGGTGGTAAAGGTCTTGTTGTTGTATACGAAGGCTTTTTAGCTGATTTAAAAGGGGAAACAATTTCTTCTGATGTACCAGCACAACCATCTATGAATGAAATGGTGCGTGCGGAGCATCACCGTAGTGTACAAAGCCAATTGAGTACAGAAGATATTAAATACGGATATTGTACGGAATTTATGGTGAAATTAGAGTCTGAAAAAATGAAAGAACATAATTTCTCTGAGCAGAAATTCCGTGAAGATATTAGTGTATATGGAGATTCATTGCTTGTTGTCTCGGATGATGAAGTTGTAAAAGTTCATATTCATGCAGAACATCCTGGTGATGCGATGAACTACGGTCAACGTTATGGTAGTTTGATTAAAATTAAAGTAGAAAATATGCGCGAACAGCATACTGCTTTATTAGATGAGCCAACACCGATGCCGGAAAAAGTAATTCCAGTAAAAGAAAAGCAACCATACGGTATTGTAACTGTAGCAATGGGATCAGGTATTAAAAACCTATTCGAGAGCATTGGGGCAACACAAGTTATCGAAGGTGGTCAAACGATGAACCCAAGTACAGAGGATATCGTAAAGGCAATCGAAGAAGCGAATGCTGAAAAAATCATTATATTACCGAATAACGGGAATATTGTGATGGCAGCAGAGCAAGCGGCATCTGTTATTGATCAAGAAGTGATTGTTGTTCGTTCAAAAACTGTTCCTCAAGGAATGGCTGCAATGTTAGCATTTAATCCAGTTGGAACGTTAGAAGAAAACGAAAAGAACATGCAAGAAGCACTAGCACATGTGAAAACAGGTCAAATTACGTATGCAGTTCGTGATACGGAAATTGACGGTGTAGCGATTCAAAAAAATGATTTCATGTGTATTGCAGATGGGAAAATTGTATCTACAAATGCTAAAAAAGTAGATGCAGCGAAGCAATTGCTAGAAAGTATGATTGATGAAGATTCTGAGATTGTAACGATCTTGCAAGGTGAAGATGCAACAGATGAAGAAGTTGCAGAGTTAGTTGCATTTGTAGAAGAGAAGTTTGAAGATGTAGAGGTAGAAGTTCACCAAGGAAATCAACCTGTATATTCTTTCATATTCTCTGTAGAATAAAGGGAATTTCTTTTTTGCATAGAGATGAATGGTTTTACTTGCTAATGAGCAAGAACTAGCGATAATCTATCGTCAGTGGTTCTTTTTCAAAAGGCTAGCATAATGACGATAAAAAAGAGCCTTGCTGCTATAGTAAGGCTCTTTTTTATCGCATATCTTTCTTTGGAATATACATAATTTGATAAAAGATTTCGCAAAGTTTAATCAAGTAGGTATTTAGGTTAATGAAAGGGTCATTATATATGGCTGATAATGTATAAGGGTAGTTTCCTTGAGAATGCCTATGATAGAATAGAAAAGGCAGAAGAGAACGATTACAAGTTAGGATAGTAAATGTATAAGTTATATGGAATTGTATATCCATATATGCATGAAGTATATACGCGAGTAAAAATAAGAAAATGATGTGACGGAGCGTGAAAATCTTGAGTGAAGTTGTGCAAGTTCCTGTTACGGATGTAAAAGGAATCGGGGAAGAGACATCTGAATTATTACATGAGATGGGGATTTATACAGTTTCCCATCTATTAGAGCATTTTCCGTACCGTTATGAAGACTACGCGATGAAAGATTTGGCAGAAGTGAAACATGAAGAGCGTGTAACAGTGGAAGGAAAGGTGCATAGTGCTCCTTTATTACAATATTACGGGAAAAAGAAATCGCGTCTTACTGTTCGCGTACTTGTTGGCCGTTATTTAATTACGGCTGTATGTTTTAATAGACCGTATTATAAGCAAAAGTTAAAGCTTGATGAAACGGTGACGATTACTGGTAAATGGGATCAGCATCGTCAAACGATTTCTATATCCGAGCTTCACTTTGGTCCAGTCGTACGTCAGCAAGAAGTGGAACCTGTGTATTCAGTAAAAGGAAAATTAACAGTAAAACAAATGCGACGTTTTATTGCACAAGCTTTAAAAGAGTATGGTTCCTCTATAGAAGAAATGTTGCCAGATGGTTTGTTAGGGCGTTATAAATTATTACCGCGTTATGAAGCGCTTCGAGCGCTCCATTTTCCAGTTGGTCAAGAAGATTTAAAACAAGCACGTCGTCGATTTGTATATGAAGAATTTTTCTTATTCCAGCTCAAAATGCAAGCGTTGCGTAAAATGGAAAGAGAGAGTTCGAAGGGGACGAAAAAAGATATTTCAATGAAAGAATTAGAAGAGTTCACTGATGCACTTCCGTTCCCGCTTACTGGCGCACAGCGTCGCGTTGTTTCTGAGATTATAAAAGATATGCAGTCTCCGTACCGGATGAATCGGTTATTACAAGGGGATGTTGGATCAGGAAAAACAGTTGTAGCTGCAATTGCTCTTTATGCAGCGAAACTTGCACATTATCAAGGTGCGTTAATGGTCCCTACAGAAATTTTAGCTGAGCAACATTATCAATCGCTAGCAGAGACGTTCTCGCATTTTAATATGAATGTGGAATTGTTAACGAGTTCAGTTAAGGGGGCACGTCGTCGTGAAGTTTTAGCGAAACTTGAACAAGGAGAAATAGATATTCTTGTTGGGACACATGCTTTAATTCAGGATGAGGTCATTTTCCATAGACTTGGACTTGTTATTACTGACGAACAACACCGTTTTGGTGTAGCGCAGCGCCGCGTTTTACGAGAGAAAGGTGAAAGTCCAGATGTGTTGTTTATGACAGCAACACCGATTCCTCGTACATTGGCGATTACTGCTTTTGGAGAGATGGATGTTTCTATTATTGATGAAATGCCTGCTGGGCGTAAAGTGATTGAAACGTATTGGGCAAAACATGATATGTTAGAACGTGTCCTTGGTTTCGTGGAAAAGGAAGTGAATAAGGGGAGACAAGCTTATGTAATTTGTCCGCTTATTGAAGAATCTGAGAAGCTTGATGTGCAAAATGCAATTGATTTGCATAGTATGCTGATGCATCACTATCAAGGAAAGTTTCAGGTTGGATTAATGCACGGACGTTTATCTTCTCAAGAAAAAGAAGATGTAATGGAGAAATTTAGTGAAAATAAAGTGCAAATTCTTGTTTCAACAACTGTAGTTGAGGTTGGTGTCAACGTGCCAAATGCAACGGTTATGGTAATTTATGATGCGGAGCGCTTTGGTTTATCGCAATTGCATCAGCTTCGAGGTCGTGTTGGCCGTGGGAGTGAGCAGTCGTATTGTTTGTTAATCGCAGATCCGAAATCGGAAACTGGGAAAGAACGCATGCGCATTATGACAGAAACAAATGATGGATTTGTATTGTCGGAAAAAGATTTAGAGTTACGTGGTCCTGGAGATTTCTTTGGAAGTAAACAAAGTGGTCTACCAGAGTTTAAGGTAGCTGATATGGTACATGATTATCGAGCGTTGGAAACGGCGAGACAAGATGCGGCCGTGCTGGTTGATTCTGAAGCGTTTTGGCACAACGAGCAGTATGCTGCATTACGCGTATATCTTGAAGGAGCAGGTGTGTTTCAAGGAGAAAAGCTCGATTAAAAATGGAATGTGCAAATTTTTTTGTTGCATTCTACTTTTAATGATTATATACTACTGTTAGTACCTAGTCATAAAAAAACGGATGGTGCGGTATGAAAAAAAGAAAAAGTAAGAAAGAAAGACAAGTATTATTACAACAAACAATAGAAACGAATCCTTTCATAACGGATGAAGAGTTAGCAGAGCAGTTTCAAGTAAGTATACAAACTGTTCGCCTTGATCGAATGGAATTATCGATTCCTGAGTTAAGAGAGCGAATTAAACATGTGGCAACGAAACAGCATGAAGAAGATGTAAAATCTTTACCGTTAGAAGAGGTAGTTGGAGAAATTATTGATATAGAATTAGATAGACATGCAATTTCTATTTTTGAAGTGAAGATGGAGCATGTATTTAAAAGAAATCAAATTGCGCGTGGGCACCATTTGTTTGCTCAAGCGAACTCACTAGCTGTTGCAGTTATTGATGAAGAATTAGCTTTAACTGCAAAGTCTACCATTCGATATATTCGTCCTGTAAAATTAGGAGAACGTGTTGTTGCAAAAGCCCGCGTTGAAGATGTGGAGAATGATAAAGGACGGACGGTTGTCAAAGTGCATAGCTTTGTTGGCGAAGAACTTGTTTTTACAGGCACTTTTGAAATGTATCGATCTAGTAATTATAGTGAGGAAGGTAACAATTTATGAAAATCGCAATAGATGCAATGGGTGGCGATCACGCTCCAAAAGCAGCTGTATTAGGAGCAATGAAAGCTATTAAGGAATATTCAGATTTACATATTACTTTGGTAGGAAAAGAAGAGGAGATTCGTCAGTATTTAACAAGCGAAGAGCGTATTACTGTACTTCATACAGATGAAAAGATTGAAGGGACAGATGAACCAGTAAGAGCTGTTCGTCGGAAAAAGCAAGCTTCAATGGTACTTGCAGCGCAGCAAGTAAAAGAAGGTGTAGCCAATGCTTGTATATCAGCAGGTAACACAGGGGCTTTAATGGCAGCTGGATTGTTTGTGGTAGGACGTATGGAAGGGATTGAACGTCCAGCGTTATCTCCTACAATGCCAACAATTGATGGGAAAGGTTTTGTTATGTTAGACGTTGGAGCAAATGTTGACGCGAAGCCAATTCATTTATATCAATATGCGGTAATGGGTTCTATTTACGCTGAGAAAGTAAGAGGAATTAACAATCCGCGTGTTGGTCTTTTGAATGTCGGGACAGAAGATGGCAAAGGAAACGAACTTTCAAAACAAGTATTCGCTATGCTAAAAGATGCGCCAATTAATTTTGTTGGAAACGTTGAGTCAAGAGACCTATTACAAGGTGTGGCAGATGTAGTTGTATGCGATGGTTTTACTGGAAACGTAGCATTAAAATCATTAGAAGGAACTGCACTAGCATTATTTTCTATGTTAAAAGAACAATTAATGAGTTCGTTCACAAGTAAATTAGCAGCGGCAGTATTAAAACCGAAGCTGATGATATTAAAAGATAAAATGGATTATTCGGAGTATGGCGGAGCAGCATTGTTTGGATTAAAAGCTCCTGTCATTAAGGCTCATGGATCTTCTAATGATCAATCGATTTTTAGTGCGATTCGTCAAACGAGAGAAATGGTAGCGAAAGAAGTCATTCCTACAATTTCAAGTGTAATGGAGAAAGAGCCGCTTCAATAAGAGGAGGGTTTGAAATGGGAAAACTAGCATTTCTTTTTCCGGGCCAAGGTTCACAGGCGGTTGGAATGGGACAGCAATTAGCAGGGAATAATAAAGAGGTTGCAAAAATATTTCAAAAAGCGGATGAAGTTTTACAGGAGTCTCTTTCATCATTAATTTTTGAAGGACCTCAGGAGAAGCTAACATTAACGACAAATGCGCAACCAGCACTATTAACGACAAGTATTGCAATCTTAACAGCTTTGAAACAATATGATATTACGCCTGATTATGTTGCTGGCCATAGCTTAGGTGAGTATAGCGCGCTTGTTGCAGCGGGAGCATTAACATTTGAAGATGCTGTTTACGCTGTAAGAAAACGTGGTGAATATATGGAAGAAGCTGTGCCAAGCGGAGAAGGTGCAATGGCCGCTATTTTAGGGGCAGATCCAGATGTTCTGAAACAAGTTACAGAAGAAGTAACGAGTGAAGGTCATGCTGTGCAAATTGCTAATATGAATAGTACGAAGCAAATCGTTATCTCTGGAACGAAACGAGGAGTAGAACTCGCTTCTCAAAAAGTGAAAGAAAATGGTGCAAAACGAGCAATTCCGCTTCGTGTGAGCGGTCCGTTCCATTCTTCATTAATGAAACCAGCAGCTGAGAAGTTTCAAAATGTTTTAAATGAAATTACAATTCAAGATGCAAACATTCCAGTTGTTGCAAACGTTACGGCTAATTGCGTTAATCGCAGTGAAGATATTCAAGAAAAGCTAATTGAACAGCTCTATTCACCTGTTTTATGGTACCCATCTATTGAACAGATGGTAGAACAAGGTGTAGATACATTTATTGAAATTGGTCCCGGGAAAGTTCTTGCTGGTCTTATGAAATCAATTGCTCCATCTGCAAAGGTATATGCGATATATGATGAAGAGACATTGAAAGATACCATTTCAAGTTTGAGAGGAGAAAGCGGATGTTAAAAGGGAAAGTTGCATTAGTAACAGGTGCATCACGTGGAATTGGCCGCGCAATTGCAATTGATTTAGCGAAGCAAGGGGCAACAGTTGTAGTTAACTATGCTGGTAATGAGCAAAAAGCAAATGAAGTAGTTGATGAAATAAAAAAACTTGGTTCAGAAGCAATCGCAGTGAGAGCAGACGTTGCTAATGTTGAAGAAGTTACAAACCTGGTAAAACACACTGTGGATACATTTGGACGAGTTGATATTCTTGTGAATAATGCAGGGGTAACAAGAGATAATTTATTAATGCGTATGAAAGAAGAAGAATGGGATACAGTTATTGATACAAACTTAAAAGGTGTATTCTTATGTACGAAAGCAGTATCTCGTTACATGATGCGTCAGCGTCATGGTCGTATTATTAATATTGCTTCTGTTGTCGGTGTTACAGGGAATCCCGGTCAAGCAAATTACGTTGCAGCAAAAGCTGGGGTAATTGGATTGACAAAGACTTCCGCAAAAGAATTGGCTAGCCGAAATATAACAGTAAATGCAATTGCTCCAGGGTTTATTGCTACTGATATGACAGATGTATTAGGCGAAAACGTAAAAGAGGAAATGTTAAAATTAATCCCTGCTGCTAAGTTTGGAGAAGCGCAAGATATTGCGAATGCTGTAACATTTTTTGCTGCTGATCACAGCAAATATATTACAGGACAAACATTACATGTTGATGGTGGTATGGTAATGTAATAAAAGAAACGATTTCACCTAGTTTTTTTGTGAAATATTTAATATAATATTTGAGGGGAGGTGAATGAATTATGGCAGATGTTTTAGAGCGTGTAACGAAAATTATCGTGGATCGTTTAGGAGTAGAAGAAACAGAAGTAGTACCAGCTGCAAGCTTTAAAGAAGATTTAGGTGCAGACTCCCTAGATGTAGTTGAACTTGTAATGCAATTGGAAGATGAGTTTGAAATGGAAATTTCTGATGAAGATGCAGAAAAAATTGCTACTGTTGGCGATGCTGTGACTTACATAGAGAGTCATCTATAATGTTTGAGTGAAGTCCCGTTTTATAGCGGGGCTTTCTCGGCTTATATCTGGAGGGACCTATGCCGTACCGAAAATATAGAGAAAAAAAATATGAAACAAAATATCGTGAAGCTTTTAAAATGTTTCAACAAAAAATAGGTATTACGTTTACAGATGAAAAATTATTAATTCAAGCATTTACGCATTCATCGTATGTGAATGAGCATCGAAAAAAGCCACATGAAGACAATGAACGTCTAGAATTTCTTGGAGACGCTGTATTAGAATTAACTGTATCACAGTATTTGTTTCAAAAATATCCGACAATGAGCGAAGGAGAGCTAACAAAGTTGCGTGCAGCTGTTGTATGTGAACCATCTCTTGTCCGCTTTGCGAATGAATTGTCATTTGGTAACCTTGTTTTACTAGGAAAAGGTGAAGAAATGACAGGTGGACGTGAACGACCAGCTTTATTAGCGGATGTCTTTGAAGCGTTTATTGGTGCCCTTTATCTTGATCAAGGGTTGGAGACAGTTTGGGAATTCTTAAAAGAAATTGTATATCCAAAAATTAATGAAGGTGCTTTTTCTCATGTGATGGATTATAAGAGTCAACTACAAGAATTAATTCAGCGTGATGGTAGCGGTAATATTGAATATCAAATTTTGCAAGAAAAAGGACCTGCTCACAATCGAGAGTTTGTGTCACGTGTTACATTAAATGGCGTGGCTCTAGGTCTTGGTAGCGGTAAGTCGAAAAAAGAAGCAGAGCAACAAGCTGCTTCAGAGGCGTTGAAAAAGTTAAAAGAACAATCATAAGGAATCCCCCTTTACATGAGGGGGATTCCTTATGCATAGAATGAAACTTTATTTTTATTTGGATATGAAAAGACAAATATGAATCCGTACAGTAGTTTGTTTTTATAGGCAGAGACTATAAAAACGGAGAATAGGGGGAAGGCCTTTCGTGTTTTTAAAGAGATTAGAAATAGTAGGATTTAAATCCTTTGCGGAGCGTGTATCTGTTGATTTTGTTCCAGGTGTAACCTCTGTAGTTGGTCCTAATGGAAGCGGAAAGAGTAATATTACTGACGCGATTCGCTGGGTACTTGGTGAACAATCTGCAAAATCATTACGCGGTGCAAAAATGGAGGATATTATTTTTGCGGGAAGTGATACGCGAAGAGCAGTTAATGTTGCAGAGGTAACATTAACCTTAAATAATGAAGATCAGCGTTTACCTATTGAGTATAATGAGGTGAGTGTTACGCGCCGCGTTTCTCGCTTGGGAGATAGTGACTTTTTTATTAACAAACAATCTTGTCGATTAAAAGATATTGTTGATTTATTTATGGATTCTGGTATGGGACGAGAAGCTTTCTCAATCATTAGCCAAGGAAAAGTAGAAGAAATTTTAAGCAGTAAATCTGAAGAGCGTCGTGGTGTATTTGAAGAAGCAGCAGGCGTATTAAAATATAAGCTTCGCAAAAAGAAAGCTGAAGGAAAATTAGCAGAAACACAAGAAAACTTAAATCGTGTGCAAGATATTATTCACGAATTAAGCACTCAAGTAGAGCCGCTTGAAAGACAAGCTTCTATTGCGAAAGACTATCTTGAGAAAAAAGAAGAACTAGAAAAAGTAGAAGCAGCTCTCATTGTATATGAAATTGAAGAATTACATGAAAAATGGGAAGCGCTTAGAAAGCAGTTTGGACACAATAAAGATGAAGAAGTAAAAATGTCAACGCATTTACAAAAAAATGAAGCAGAGCTCGAAGAATTACGCGGACAATTGCAAGCGATTGATGAATCTGTAGATTCCTTGCAAGAAGTTCTCCTTCTTTCTAGTAAAGAGTTAGAAAAATTAGAAGGGCAGCGTGAATTGCTAAAGGAACGAAAGCAAAATGCAACAACGCACTGCACACAGCTTGAACAGTTAATTATTGAGTTAACAGAAAAAGCCAAGATTTATGATGTGGAAATTGAAACCAGTACAGAAGAACTAATGAAATTTGCAAATCAGGTAAAAGCATTAGAACAAAAGCTACACGAAAATGAGAAACTTCTTTCTACATATGCAGAAAACCTAGAAGAGCAAATTGAGCATTTAAAAGGAGATTATATTGAACTTTTAAATCAACAAGCAAGTAATCGTAATGAATTATCTATGCTTGAGGAACAATTCAAACAACAAAATTCTAAAAATCAACGCCTTGATGAAGAAAATGAAAAGTATGTACAAATGCGTATGCAAATTACAGCTAAAAAGGAAAAATTTGTAGAGAGTTATGAAGAAGTAAAAGAGAAAGTGACAAGCGTTATTACCAATATACAAAAAACAGAAGCGGCGCTTGGAAAATGCAAGGCACAATATAGTGAAAATGAAACAAAATTGTATCAAGCATATCAATTTGTTCAACAAGCTCGCTCTCGAAAAGAAATGCTGGAAGAGATGCAAGAAGACTATTCTGGGTTTTATCAAGGTGTACGTGAAGTATTAAAGGCCCGTGAAAGTAAACTACATGGCATTGAAGGTGCGGTCGCTGAACTACTTACTGTACCGAAGGCATATGAAGTTGCTATGGAGATTGCACTTGGTGCAGCAATGCAACACGTTGTTGTACAAACAGAAGAGCATGCTCGCGAGGCAATTGCCTTTTTGAAACAAAATCGCCATGGACGTGCGACGTTTTTACCACAGGCAGTTATTAAGGGAAGATCGTTATCATTTGAACAGCTACGTATGATAAAGCAACATTCAGCGTTTATAGGTGTGGCAGCAGAACTCGTGCATTACAATAATAAATATGAAAATATAGTTTCAAATTTATTAGGAACGGTCGTCGTTGCAAAAGATTTAAGAGGTGCGAATGAGTTAGCGAAGCAATTACAATATCGCTACCGTATTGTAACGATTGAAGGAGATGTTGTAAATCCTGGCGGTTCTATGACTGGTGGGGCTGTAAAACAAGCGAAATCTTCTCTACTAGGGCGACAACGTGAATTAGAAGAGTGGAGCAAGAAGCTTACTGAAATGGAAGAAAAAACTTCTAAGTTAGAAAACTTTGTTAAAGCGTTAAAACAAGAAATTCAAGAAAAAGAAGTTAAGATAAAAGAATTACGTCACGATGCAGAACAAGAGCGTGTAGATGAACAAAAATTAAAAGAAGAAATTAATCAGCTTGAGCTAGAAGAGCATCGTATTAATGATCGTTTATCTATTTATGATTTGGAAATAGAAGGATTTTTACAAGATCAAGTGAAAATGCAAGGGCGAAAACAAGAGCTGGATAGAATTTTAGTAGAGCTTCAAAAAGATATCACAGAGCTTGATGAAAAAATTGTTGCTTTAACGAAGCAAAAAAGTGACCAGCATTCTTCGAAAGAAAAAGTTCAGGCGGAGATGACGGAGCTGAAAGTACAAGCAGCAGAAAAGCAGCAACGTTTGTCTAATCAAAAAGAGAAAGTAGATCGTTTGACGAAAGAACAAGAGGAAACGCAGCGAACGCTTGTAAAAACAAAAGAAGATTTAGCATTCTTAAAGCAAGAAATGACATCGAATTCAAGCGGTGAAGAGCAAATTACGAATATGATTGAAAAGAAAGCACATGATCGAAATCAAACATCGGAATTAATTAGTTCCCGTCGTGAGCAACGCCTGAGCCTTCAAGAACGGGTAGAACATATAGAGCGTGAAGTGAAAGATACGAAAGGGCGCCATAAATATGTTCTCGAGGTTTTAAAAGATCAAGAAGTGAAAATCAATCGCCTTGATGTTGAATTAGAAAATAGATTGCAACATTTACGCGAAACGTATACGATTTCATTTGAAGCAGCAAAACTGAAGTATACAATGATAATGCCTGCAGAAGATGCGCGTAAAAAGGTGAAATTAATCAAACTATCAATCGAGGAGCTCGGAACAGTAAACTTAGGGGCAATTGAAGAGTATGAACGCGTAGCAGAACGACATACGTTCTTGTTAGAGCAGCGAGATGACTTAGAAGAAGCGAAAGCGACATTGCACCAAGTTATTATGGAAATGGATGAAGAGATGAAAAAACGCTTCTCTACTACATTCCAGGCAATTCGTACAGAATTCCAGACTGTCTTTTGTGAACTATTTGGCGGAGGAAGAGCAGACTTAGTGATGACAAATCCGCAAGATTTATTAAATACAGGCATTGATATTGTTGCGCAGCCACCGGGTAAGAAACTGCAAAATTTAGGTTTACTTTCAGGTGGGGAGCGTGCTTTAACTGCAATTGCACTGCTATTTGGTATTTTAAAAGTAAGACCTGTTCCGTTCTGTGTACTAGATGAGGTTGAAGCGGCGCTTGATGAAGCGAATGTAGCTCGTTTTGCGCAGTATTTGAAAAAGTTTAGTGATGAAACGCAGTTTATTGTTATTACACATCGAAAAGGTACGATGGAAGAATCAGATGTACTGTACGGGGTAACAATGCAAGAATCAGGTGTTTCTAAGCTTGTTTCCGTTCGTTTAGATGACGGAGAAGAGCTTGTTGCAAGCAAATAGGAAGGATGAGAAGAATGAGCTTCTTTAAAAAATTAAAAGAAAAGATTTCGAAACAAACAGATACTGTAACAGAGAAATTTAAGCAAGGGTTAGAAAAAACGAGAAATTCATTTGCGGATAAAGTAAATGATTTAGTGTATCGCTATCGTAAAGTCGATGAGGATTTCTTTGAGGAATTAGAGGAAATTTTAATTGGTGCAGATGTTGGTGTTGCAACAGTAATGGAACTTATCGATCAGTTGAAGGAAGAAGTACAACGCCGCAATATTCAAGATCCGAGAGAAGTGCAAGCTGTTATTTCGGAAAAACTAGTAGGGATTTACAAAGGTGAAGAAGACTTCAGTAATGAACTTAACATACAACAAGATCAATTAACGGTTATTTTATTTGTTGGTGTTAATGGTGTTGGGAAAACGACAACAATTGGTAAAATGGCTCATAAGTTTAAATCCGAAGGTAAGTCTGTCTTATTAGCAGCAGGGGATACGTTCCGTGCAGGAGCAATCGAACAGCTAGAAGTATGGGGCGACCGAGTTGGTGTGGAAGTTATTAAACAAGGATCTGGTTCTGACCCGGCAGCGGTTATGTATGATGCTGTTCAAGCTGCAAAAGCGCGTAAAGTAGATATCTTGCTATGTGATACAGCAGGTCGCTTGCAAAATAAAGTGAATTTAATGAAGGAGTTAGAAAAGGTGAAACGTGTCATTGAACGCGAAGTTCCAGGTGCTCCTCATGAAGTATTGCTTGTTATTGATGCAACGACAGGTCAAAATGGTTTAAGTCAAGCGAAAACATTCCGCGAAGCAACGAATGTTACAGGTATTGTTCTAACGAAATTAGACGGGACTGCTAAAGGTGGTATCGTATTAGCGATTCGTAATGAGATGGACGTACCAGTGAAATTTGTTGGACTTGGAGAACAAATGGACGACTTACAGCAATTTGATCCAGAACAATATGTGTATGGTTTATTTGCAAACTTAGTAGAAAAAGAAGAAGTATAAAGTGAAACTTCCATCCGTGGAGGCATTTTCCATGGATGGTTAGCCCTCACCAATCGGGTATTTATGGGTGGTTATCCTCCACCTATCTTCTTCACTTCTTTTTGAATCTTAAGGTGGAGGTCTTACTGCCCCCAAATAGCGGGGGCAGTGAAAGAAGCGGAAAAACCGCTTCTTTTTTATAAAAAATATATCATGTTAAGAAAAAAACTTGACACTCTTTTATACTCCATGTAAACTAATTCATGTAAAGGGAAATCACTTAACAAAGGATGATCCAACATGCTCGAAAAAACAACGAGAATGAATTATTTATTTGATTTTTATCAATCGTTGTTAACGCAAAAACAAAGAAGTTATATGTCGCTTTATTATTTAGATGATTTATCTCTTGGTGAAATTGCGGAAGAATTTGATGTAAGTCGCCAAGCCGTGTATGATAACATTAAACGGACTGAAGCGATGCTTGAAGAATATGAAGAGAAATTAGTATTACTTCAAAAGTTTCAAGAGCGACAGCGACTTGTTGCAAAGCTAAAACAGCTAATCAGCGAAGAAGAGCATGTGAATGAAGAAATGAAACAAGTTGTTGAAGCTATCGAAAAATTAGATTAGGAGGGCGGCAATATGGCATTTGAAGGATTAGCCGACCGACTTCAACAGACGATGCAAAAAATCCGCGGCAAAGGAAAAGTTTCTGAAGCCGATGTAAAAGAAATGATGAGAGAAGTTCGTCTTGCTCTTTTAGAAGCGGATGTTAACTTTAAAGTAGTAAAAGATTTTGTAAAGCGTGTGTCTGAGCGTGCTGTCGGACAAGATGTAATGAAGAGTTTGACACCTGGCCAACAAGTAATTAAAGTTGTACAGGAAGAACTTACAGAACTTATGGGCGGAGAGCAAAGTAAAATTGCTGTCGCTAATAAGCCGCCAACTGTTATTATGATGGTTGGTCTGCAAGGTGCAGGTAAAACAACGACAACAGGTAAACTTGCGAATTTGCTTCGTAAAAAGCATAATCGTAAACCGATGCTTGTTGCAGCCGATATTTACCGTCCTGCAGCGATTAAACAGCTTGAAACATTAGGGAAGCAATTGGACATGCCTGTTTTCTCATTAGGAGATCAAGTAAGTCCTGTTGAAATTGCAAAACAAGCGATTGCGAAAGCAAAAGAAGATCATCATGATTATGTTTTAATCGATACAGCGGGTCGCCTGCATATTGATGAAGAACTAATGGATGAATTAGCGAAAGTGAAAGAAGTTGCGAAACCGGATGAAATCTTCCTTGTTGTCGATGCGATGACAGGACAAGATGCGGTAAATGTTGCACAAAGTTTCCATGAACAGTTAGGTTTAACAGGTGTTGTTTTAACGAAATTAGACGGTGATACGCGCGGTGGTGCAGCACTATCTATTAAAGCAGTAACAAACACACCAATTAAATTTGCTGGTATGGGTGAAAAGCTAGATGCGATTGAAGCGTTCCATCCAGAACGCATGGCATCCCGTATTTTAGGGATGGGTGACGTTTTAACATTAATTGAAAAAGCGCAAGCTACAGTTGATGAGGAAAAAGCAAAAGAACTTGAGCAAAAAATGCGTACGCTTTCGTTTACGCTAGACGATTTCCTAGAGCAACTTGGACAAGTGCGTCAACTTGGACCACTTGATGAATTGCTAGGAATGCTTCCTGGTGCAAATAAAATTAAAGGGCTGAAAAATGCACAAGTTGATGAAAAACAAATTGGGCATATTGAGGCAATTATTCGTTCTATGACAAAAGTAGAGCGAGAACATCCGGAAATTATCAATGCTAGTCGTAAAAAACGCATTGCCAAAGGTAGTGGTACAACAGTACAAGAAATTAATCGTCTACTGAAGCAGTTTGAAGATATGAAAAAAATGATGAAGACGATGACAGGCATGCAAAAAGGTAAGAAAAAAGGACTAGGTGGATTGAAGTTTCCATTTATGTAAGGAAAAAAAGATGGCTCTGTTAAGAAAAAATACTTTACAAAGCAATAGTCTTTTTGCTAATATAATTATCTGTGTGAAATAAATTCGGAGGTGCTTTATAAATGGCAGTTAAAATTCGTTTAAAACGTATGGGAGCTAAAAAAACTCCTTTCTATCGTGTAGTTGTTGCAGATTCTCGTTCTCCTCGTGACGGACGTTTCATTGAGGAAATCGGTACTTACAATCCGGTTGCTCAACCAGCTGAAGTGAAAATCAACGAAGAAGCAGCATTAAAATGGTTAGGAAATGGTGCGAAACCATCTGATACAGTTCGCAATCTTTTCTCTAACCAAGGTATCATGGAGAAATTCCACTTATCTAAACAAGGTAAGTAATTGAGGCAATGACAATGAAAAAGTTGATCGAAACAATTGTCAAACCTCTTGTAGATCATCCTGAAGATGTAAAAGTTTCACAGGAACTTTGCAACGGAGAGATAAAGTATCGATTGACTGTGCATCCTGAGGATGTTGGAAAAGTCATTGGAAAGCAGGGGCGAGTTGCGAAAGCAATTCGGATGCTCTTGTATTCAGTGGGACATCACAATGATGAGAAAGTCACACTGGAAATTCAATAAACGTTAAAAGGGCGAGGATTTTTCCTCTCCCTTTTTTAACATTTTTAAAGAAATTGCATGTTCCATATATGGAATGGAAATGCTTAACTTATATAGAAAACAGGGGTGACATGCTGTTTATGACAAAATGGTTTAACGTAGGTAAAATTGTAAATACTCATGGTGTTAGAGGGGAAATTCGAGTTATTTCTCGTACCGATTTTCCTGAAGAACGATATAAAGTAGGGAATACATTATACATATGGCATGATAAAGGGACGGAACCACTTTCGGTAAAGGTCGCTTCTCATCGCCAACACAAAACATTTGATTTATTGACATTTGAAGGGTATAACAATGTAGATGAAGTAGAGAAGCTAAAAGGTTCTTCAATCAAAGTACCAGAAGAGCAGTTAGGTGAACTTGCTGAAGGTGAGTACTATTACCATGAAATTATTGGCTGTAAAGTTGTAACAGAAGAGGGAGAGGATTTAGGTACGATAAAAGAGATTCTATCTCCTGGTGCGAATGATGTTTGGGTGATCAAACGCCCGAAAGGTCAAGATCTTTTAATCCCTTACATTGATGATGTTGTACTTCAAGTTAACATTGAAAATAAATTAGTAACCATTCATGTAATGGAAGGATTGCTATAATGAAAATCGATATTTTAACATTATTTCCAGAGATGTTCACCGGTGTTTTTGGATCTTCGATTTTAAAAAAAGCGCAAGAAAAAGAGGCAGTGGAGCTTAGGGTTGTAAATTTTCGTGATTATACAACAAGTAAGCATAACAGTGTAGATGATTATCCGTACGGTGGGGGCGCGGGGATGGTATTAACCCCACAGCCTATCTTTGATGCGGTGGAAGAGTTAACGAAGGAAACTGACCGTAAACCAAGGGTGGTCTTAATGTGTCCACAAGGAGAGCGTTTCACGCAGAAAAAGGCAGAAGAGCTTGCTGGAGAAGAGCATGTTATTTTTGTATGTGGTCATTATGAAGGATATGATGAACGAATTCGTGAACATCTTGTAACAGATGAGATTTCTATTGGTGATTACGTATTAACGGGCGGAGAATTAGCCTCTATGGTTGTTACCGATAGTGTTGTACGTCTTTTGCCAGGAGTACTTGGAAATTATGCTTCTCAGGTGGAAGATTCTTTTAGTACTGGTTTGTTAGAGCATCCGCACTATACACGTCCAGCTGATTTCCGTGGCATGAAGGTACCGGATGTACTTACGTCAGGGAATCATAAAAATATTGATGAATGGCGTCATAAAGAATCCCTGCGCCGTACGTATACACGTCGACCGGATTTACTTGAAGAACGTCGATTATCGAAGCAAGAAGAAAAATGGCTTGAACAAATTAAAAAAGAGCAATAAAAACTTCATATATTTTCTATTGCAACAGGCCTAGCAATATGATATTATAACATTTGTGTTACTGAAAACAGTAGCCGTATTAACGATGTTCCGCTGTAATTTATTAAGACTTTATAAGAGCATCCGTTTAAAGGAGAGAATTGAATATGCAACAATTAATCGCAGAAATTACAAAAGGCCAATTAAAAACTGACCTACCTTCATTCCGTCCTGGTGACACTTTACGTGTACACGTAAAAGTAGTTGAGGGTACTCGTGAGAGAATTCAGCTTTTTGAAGGTGTTGTAATTAAACGTCGTGGTGGCGGAATCAGTGAAACATTCACAGTGCGTAAGATTTCTTACGGTGTAGGTGTTGAGCGTACATTCCCAGTTCACACGCCAAGAATCGCGAAAATCGAAGTACTTCGCCGTGGTAAAGTACGTCGTGCTAAGTTATACTACTTACGTAACCTTCGCGGTAAAAAAGCGCGTATCAAAGAAATTCGATAAGACATGTATGGGAGCTTGTAAATGCACAAGCTCCCTTTTTCCAATCTATATGAAATTTTGATATAATACGAACAGCTTACATAACCGTGGAGGGGAAATACATGAAAAAAGAGAAGAGTTCACTTTGGGAATGGATAAAAGCAATTTTGATTGCTATTGTGTTAGCGGGTGTTATTAGACAATTTTTCTTTGCTCCAATCCTTGTGGATGGTGTATCAATGTCACCGACGCTACATGATCGTGATCGAATGATTGTCAATAAGATCGGCTATCACATTGGTGAACCGAAACGTTTTGACATAATCGTATTCCAAGCAACAGAAGAAAAAGATTATATTAAACGTGTTATCGGCTTGCCAGGCGATGAAATTGAGTATCGAAATGATAAACTCTATATTAACGGAAAACCTTATGAGGAACCGTATTTAGACAAGCAGAAAAAACAACTTGCTGATGGACCACTTACATATGATTTCAAGCTTGAAGAAATTACAGGTAAGAAAACAGTTCCAAAAGGTCAATTATTTGTACTAGGTGACAATCGTCGTTTTAGTAAAGATAGTCGTACTATTGGAACGATTTCGATGGACCAAGTAATTGGAGAAGCGAATATGTTATATTGGCCATTAAAAGACGCACGTATTGTGAAATAAACGAAAAAAGAAGGTGGCAACATGGTAATTCAATGGTTCCCAGGGCATATGGCAAAAGCTAGGCGCCAAGTAACAGAGAAATTAAAGTTAATTGATGTTGTAATCGAACTTGTAGATGCTCGATTACCTTTATCTTCTCGAAACCCGATGATTGATGAAATTATTACACATAAGCCGAGGCTTGTTGTTTTAAATAAAGCGGATATGGCAGATGATCGCTTAACTAAGCAATGGATCGCCTATTTTGAGGAAAAAGGGCATAAAGCAATTTCAATTAATGCGCAGGCTGGACAAGGTATGAAAGAAATTGCAGCTGCATGTAAAGTGCTTGTAAAAGAAAAATTTGACAAAATGGTTGCAAAAGGCATTCGTCCAAGAGCAATTCGCGCTTTAATTGTAGGTATTCCCAATGTCGGTAAATCTACATTGATTAATAAATTAGCAAAGAAAAATATTGCAAAAACAGGCGATCGTCCAGGTGTTACAACAGCCCAACAATGGATTAAGGTTGGTAAGGAAATGGAACTACTGGATACACCAGGTATTTTATGGCCTAAATTTGAAGATGAATTAGTTGGACTTCGCCTTGCGACAACGGGTGCAATTAAAGATTCTATTTTAAATTTACAGGATGTAGCAGTATATGCACTTCGTTTTATGGAAAAGCATTATCCAGAACGTATACAAGAACGTTATAAAATAAGTGAAATTCCAGAAGACATTGTAGAATTCTTTGATGTGATTGGAAGAAATAGAGGTTGCTTAATGGGCGGCGGAATGATTGATTATGATAAAACATCTGAGCTTATTCTTCGCGAGCTTCGCGGTGGTAAACTTGGAAAAATGACATTTGAAACACCGGAAGAATTTGCAGAGGAAGTAGAAGAAGTATAAGACGTGCGTTTGTGCGTCTTTTCTTTTTGGTTATTTTTAAAAGGGAGTGTACATTGATGCAAAAAATCACAATTCAAGAGGCAGAATGTGTATTGCAAGAAATTAAGAATGAAGAAGATGAAAGATTTCAAGTGTTATTGAAGGATGAGCGGAAAGGCGTTCAAAAGCTCATTTTAAAATGGTATAAACAAAAAGAGTTAGCGCAAAAGGAAAAAGAAAAGTTTTTAGAGATGTCAAAATATGAAAAAGCATTACGTGAAAAAGGGCTCACATATATTGCTGGTATCGATGAAGTGGGAAGGGGGCCGCTAGCTGGGCCCGTTGTTACGGCTGCTGTCGTCCTTCCAAAAGATTTCTATATCCCAGGGTTAAATGACTCTAAAAAACTAAGTGAAGCGAAACGTGAGCGTTTTTATGATGAAATTAAAGAACAGGCAATCGCGATTGGGGTTGGAATTGTATCTCCGCAAGTTATTGATGAAATAAATATTTATCAAGCGACGAAGCGAGCAATGTTAGATGCAATTGCGAATTTAGCATGTACACCAGAGCATTTATTAATTGATGCAATGAAGCTTCCTACACCAATTCCGCAAACATCTATTATTAAAGGTGATGCAAAAAGTATTTCTATTTCAGCTGCGTCTATTATTGCGAAAGTAACGAGAGATCGCATGATGAAAGAACTTGGGAAAGAATATCCAGCATATGGATTTGAGCAACATATGGGCTATGGAACGAAACAACATTTACAAGCGATTGAAATGTATGGAGTATTAGAAGAGCATAGAAAAACATTTGCGCCGATTAAGGATATGATTCAAAAATAAGCTGTGACTCACAGCTTATTTTTTTATTTTGGTATATAAACATTACTATTTTCAAAAAAGAATAAAGCGATTTCAGTTTTCTGACACTTTATTGTAGACAGCGTGCCAATCATTTTATACAATGGCAATGTAGTGTTTTTTAAACATTAAAAAACTTTTTGAGTAAAACAGGAAAACAGGGGAGGATGGGACCATGAATATCCATGAGTACCAAGGTAAAGCAGTCCTTAGAAGCTATGGGGTTAGCGTTCCGAACGGGAAGGTTGCATTTACAGTAGAAGAAGCTGTAGAAGCAGCGAAAGAATTAGGAACAGATGTATGTGTAGTGAAAGCACAAATTCACGCTGGTGGACGCGGCAAAGCTGGCGGAGTAAAAGTTGCGAAAAATTTAGATGAAGTTCGTACATATGCGGAAAGTATTTTAGGTACTACGCTTGTTACGCATCAAACAGGTCCTGAAGGTAAGGAAGTAAAACGCTTACTTATCGAAGAAGGTTGCGATATTAAAAAAGAATATTATGTTGGTTTAGTTTTAGACCGTGCGACTTCTCAAGTTGTTTTAATGGCGTCTGAAGAAGGCGGAACAGAAATTGAAGAAGTAGCAGAAAAAACACCAGAAAAAATCTTTAAAGAATATATTGATCCAGCAGTAGGTCTGCAAGGTTTCCAAGCACGCCGCATTGCATTTAACATCAATATTCCAAAAGAGCTTGTAGGACAAGCTGTGAAGTTTATGATGGGCTTATATCGTGCTTATATCGAAAAAGATTGCTCTATTGCAGAAATCAACCCACTTGTTACAACAGGTGATGGAAAAGTTATGGCATTAGATGCAAAATTAAACTTTGATTCTAATGCATTATATCGTCATAAAGACATTCTAGAACTTCGTGATCTTGAAGAAGAAGATCCGAAAGAAATTGAAGCTTCTAAATACGACTTAAACTATATTCCTTTAGATGGAAATATTGGTTGTATGGTAAATGGTGCAGGATTAGCAATGGCAACAATGGATATCATTAAACATTACCATGGCGATCCAGCTAACTTTTTAGATGTTGGTGGCGGTGCTACAGCTGAAAAAGTTACAGAAGCTTTCAAAATTATTCTTTCTGACAAAAATGTAAAAGGTATTTTCGTTAACATTTTTGGTGGCATTATGAAATGTGATGTTATTGCAGAAGGTGTTATTGAAGCGACAAAACAAGTAGGCCTTGAATTACCACTTGTTGTTCGTCTTGAAGGTACAAATGTTGAGCTAGGTAAGAAAATTTTAAATGAATCTGGTTTAAATATTGTTGCAGCAGAATCTATGGCAGACGGTGCACAAAAAATTGTTTCACTAGTGGGCTAATAGAAAGCGGGGGAGAAAAATGAGCGTATTAGTTAATAAAGATACAAAAGTTATTGTACAAGGTATTACTGGTTCACAAGGTTTATTCCATACAAAACAAATGATTGAATATGGTACGAAAATTGTCGGTGGTGTAACACCTGGTAAAGGTGGCACTGAAATTGAAGGTGTACCTGTCTTTGATACGGTAGAAGATGCTGTAAAAGCAACGGGCGCAAATGCTTCAGTTGTGTACGTTCCACCCGCTTTTGCGGCTGATGCGATTATGGAAGCGGTTGATGCAGAGATTGACTTAGTAGTATGTATTACAGAAGGAATCCCTGTATTAGATATGGTTAAAGTTAAGAAGTATATGGCAGGTAAACAGACGCGTTTACTTGGACCAAACTGCCCAGGTGTTATTACACCAGATGAATGTAAGATTGGTATTATGCCAGGATATATTCATAAAAAAGGTCATGTAGGTATTGTATCTCGATCTGGTACATTAACATACGAAGCTGTACATCAATTAACACAAGAAGGCATTGGTCAATCTACTGCTGTAGGTATCGGTGGCGACCCTGTCAATGGTACAGACTTTATTGATGCGTTAAAAGCGTTTAATGAGGACGAAGAAACACATGCTGTTATTATGATTGGTGAAATCGGTGGAACAGCAGAAGAAGAAGCTGCTGAGTGGGTAAAAGCAAATATGACAAAACCTGTTGTTGGATTTATCGGTGGTCAAACAGCGCCTGCAGGAAAACGTATGGGCCATGCTGGTGCGATTATTTCTGGCGGTAAAGGTACAGCTGCTGAAAAAATCAAAACAATGGAAGCTTGTGGTATTAAAGTTGCTGAAACACCAGCTGTTATGGGCGAAACTTTAATCGCTGTTTTAAAAGAAAAAGGATTATTTGAAACTTGTAAAAACTATTAATCTTTTTTGAAAGACACCTTCGTGCTAGAGGGTGTCTTTTTACACTTTTTCCTGTTTACATAATAAAAATTATGGGTAAGGAGAATGATCATGAAAAGGGAACGATTGCTCCATCTTCATTATGTGTTAGCGGATCATTGGAAAGCGTTAACTCGCTTATTGCATATAGATCCAGAGATAAAGAAACTGTATAAATTTAGTTCAGTGGAATTTGAAAAGTATGCTGGGCTGACTCCGAAAAAATCTGCTGAATTAGTTAGCTTCTTACAAACATCTACCCCGGCACAATGTATACATCATTTAGAAGAAAAGCATATTTTTTATGTCACAATATGGGATGATGATTATCCAGAATTATTACGTGAAATATCAGATCCGCCTTTCATTTTATATGGAAAGGGAAAGAGAGAATTATTAGGAGAAATAAATAAATTTGCAGTAGTTGGAACAAGAAAACCTTCTTTATACGGGAAGGAAAGCATACAATCTATTTTACAACCGCTAATAGACAAAGAATGGCTAATTGTAAGTGGTTTTGCAAATGGAATTGATACTATTGCTCACCAAATCGCAGTGCAACAACATAGCCCTACTATTGCTGTCTTAGGGCATGGATTACAGTATATGTATCCAAAAGAGAATTGCTACTTTTATAAAATATGGAAGAATACTGTACTGTTATTAACAGAATATCCGCCACATTACGCGCCTAGAAAATGGTATTTCCCAAAGCGAAATCGAATTATCAGTGGTCTTTGTAAAGGGGTTCTAGTAGTGGAAGCGAAATCGAAAAGTGGCTCGCTTATTACTGCAGATCTCGCTTTAGAACAAAATAGGGAGGTGTTTGCTCTTCCAGGTCCTATTTTTACAGAAAGTGCAGCAGGAACAAATCAACTTATAAAGCAAGGGGCGAAACTTGTTCAAAAAGCAGAGGA
Source organism: Bacillus pseudomycoides DSM 12442 (assembly GCF_000161455.1). Classification (GTDB taxonomy): domain Bacteria; phylum Bacillota; class Bacilli; order Bacillales; family Bacillaceae_G; genus Bacillus_A; species Bacillus_A pseudomycoides. The sequence goes on along the minus strand of NZ_CM000745.1, from coordinate 3,178,325 downwards.
TATTCTCGAGGAATTTTTAAATTAACCGTATATTTTTATGTTTTTATTAAACAATTATTGACAAATGGTAGAGTGGCACTGTATGTTATACTCATTCTTGATTGACAAAAACAAGAGAAATCAATAAGATTAATGAAGACTTGAATCCACCTCTTAAGGAGGCACTAGCATGTCAGATTACCTCGTAATCGTGGAGTCGCCTTCTAAGGCGAAAACCATTGAGAAATATTTAGGGAAAAAATACAAAGTCGTCGCGTCTATGGGACATGTTCGCGATTTGCCTAAAAGTCAAATGGGGATAGAAGTAAAAAATAATTTCACCCCGAAGTATATTACCATCCGTGGTAAAGGTCCTGTTTTAAAAGATTTAAAATCAGCAGCAAAAAAAGCAAAAAAAGTCTATCTCGCGGCCGATCCAGACCGCGAAGGAGAAGCGATCGCTTGGCATTTAGCGAATACGCTAAATGTGGATGTTGAATCAGATTGCCGGGTTGTATTTAATGAAATTACAAAAGATGCGATTAAAGAGTCATTTAAGCATCCTCGTGCAATTAATATGGATTTAGTAGATGCACAGCAAGCAAGACGGATACTTGATCGCCTTGTTGGTTATAATATTAGTCCTTTATTATGGAAGAAAGTCAAAAAGGGATTAAGTGCAGGACGTGTACAATCTGTAGCGGTTCGCTTAATTATTGATCGTGAAAAAGAAATTCAAAGTTTTATTCCGGAAGAGTTCTGGACAATTAAAACAGAATTTGTCAAAGGAAAAGACACATTTGAAGCATCTTTTTATGGTGTGAATGGAGAAAAGGTTCAATTAACAAATGAAGCGCAAGTAAAAGACATAATTGAAACAATGAAAAACAATGCGTTTTCAGTTGAAAATGTAACGAAAAAAGAGCGGAAACGTAATCCTGCATTACCATTTACAACGTCTTCTTTACAACAAGAAGCTGCACGTAAATTAAATATGCGAGCAAAGAAGACAATGATGCTTGCGCAGCAGCTATACGAAGGGATAGATATTGGTAAACAGGGAACCGTAGGTCTTATTACGTATATGAGAACAGACTCAACGCGTATATCGGAAACTGCTCAAGAGGAAGCTCGCTCTTATATTACTGAGGCGTTTGGTTCAGAATACATAGGGACAGAGAAGAAGAAGGAAACGAAAAAAGCGAATGCACAAGATGCGCATGAAGCAATTCGTCCAACTTCGGTAATGAGGAAGCCAGAGGAACTAAAAAGTTTCTTAAGTCGTGATCAACATCGTTTGTACAAATTGATTTGGGAGCGATTTGTTGCAAGTCAAATGGCATCTGCTGTAATGGATACTGTTACAGCTAGACTCATTAATAATAACGTTCAATTCCGTGCAAGTGGCTCAGTAGTGAAATTTTCAGGGTTTATGAAAGTTTACGTAGAATCGAAAGATGATGGTGCGGAAGAAAAAGATAAAATGTTGCCTCCTTTAGAAATAGGAGAAACTGTATTTTCAAAAGATATGGATCCAAAGCAGCACTTTACGCAGCCCCCACCACGTTATACAGAGGCCCGTTTAGTTAGGATGCTTGAAGAGCTTGGAATCGGGAGACCGTCTACTTACGTACCAACACTTGAAACGATTCAGAAGCGAGGATATGTTGCATTAGACAATAAACGCTTTGTTCCGACTGAACTTGGAGAAATTGTAATTGAACTTATTTTAGAGTTTTTCCCAGAAATTATTAACATTGAATTTACGGCCAATATGGAGCAAAACCTTGATGAAGTAGAAGAGGGGAAAGCAAATTGGGTGAAAATTGTTGATGATTTCTACGTAGGCTTTGAACCCCGCTTAGAAAAAGCGGAAAAGGAGATGCGTGAAGTCGAAATTAAAGATGAACCTGCTGGGGAAGATTGTGAATTATGCGGTCACCCAATGGTCTTTAAAATGGGCAAATACGGGAAGTTTATGGCTTGTTCTAATTTCCCTGATTGTCGCAATACAAAACCGATTGTGAAAGAAATCGGTGTAACTTGTCCGAAATGTGATAAAGGACAAATTATTGAACGCCGAAGTAATAAAAAGAAACGTCTTTTCTATGGATGTGGCACATATCCAGAATGTGACTTTGTATCTTGGGATAAACCGATTGGCCGGAAATGCCCGAAATGTGAAGGTATGCTCGTAGAGAAGAAGCTGAAAAAAGGCGTTCAAGTACAATGTATTTCTTGTGATTATGAAGAAGAACAACAAATGTGAGCGTAACTGCTCACATTTTTTTCGGGATAGAAAAGGAAAGGTGATAAATACATGACAACACAAGTAGTAAACGTCATTGGCGCAGGTCTTGCAGGAAGTGAAGCAGCTTATCAAATTGCAAAACGTGGTGTTCAAGTAAAATTATATGAAATGAGACCAGTAAGACAAACGCCGGCTCATCACACAGATAAATTTGCTGAGTTAGTATGCAGTAACTCACTTCGTGCAAATACATTAACAAATGCTGTTGGGGTCATTAAAGAAGAAATGCGCAAAATGGACTCTGTTATTATCCGTGCGGCAGATGAGTGTTCTGTGCCAGCAGGAGGAGCATTAGCGGTTGATCGGCATGAATTTGCAGCAAAAGTAACGGAGTATGTGAAAAATCATCCAAACGTAACTGTGGTGAACGAAGAAATGACAGAAATTCCAGAAGGACCAACTGTTATTGCGACAGGTCCACTCACATCTCCAGAACTTTCTGCACAGTTAAAAGAGTTAACGGGTGAAGATTATTTTTATTTCTATGATGCAGCTGCACCAATCGTGGAAAAAGAAAGCATTGATATGAACAAAGTATATTTAAAATCTCGTTACGATAAGGGAGAAGCGGCTTATTTAAACTGCCCAATGACAGAAGAAGAGTTCGATCGTTTTTATGATGCTTTAATTGCTGCAGAGACAGTGCCATTAAAAGAATTTGAGAAAGAAGTATTCTTTGAAGGTTGTATGCCTGTAGAAGTAATGGCAAGCCGTGGTAGACAGACATTGTTATTTGGACCGATGAAACCAGTGGGGCTGGAAGATCCGAAAACAGGTAAAACGCCATATGCTGTTGTTCAATTACGTCAAGATGATGCAGCAGGAACGTTATACAATATTGTTGGGTTCCAAACACATTTAAAGTGGGGACCTCAAAAAGAAGTATTACAATTGATTCCTGGACTTGAAAATGCAGAAATTGTACGCTATGGTGTAATGCATCGTAATACGTTTATTAATTCACCAAGATTACTTCGTCCAACATACCAATATAAACATCGTGATGATTTATTCTTTGCTGGACAAATGACAGGTGTAGAAGGATATGTAGAATCGGCTGCTTCAGGGCTGTTAGCAGGTATTAATGCAGCTCGTCTTGTAAAGGGAGAAGAGCCTGTTGTATTACCTCCTGTAACAGCAATGGGCAGTATGGCGAATTATATTACTGCAACTAATGCGAAAAACTTCCAACCGATGAACGCAAACTTTGGTTTATTTGCGCCATTAGAAAAGAAAATTAAAAAGAAACAAGAGCGAAATGAAGCATACGCAACACGCGCTTTAGAGACGATTCAAAATTTTGTAAATATTTAGTTAAATTTCTTGCAAAGGCTACTGAGTTGTGATACGATTTAGTAGCCTTTATTGAGGTGAGTTATGTGAATGTGAAGAAATTGTTACAATTATTCGTTGGATATTTACAAATTGAAAGAAATTATTCAAAATATACAATTGCAAGTTATCAAAATGATTTAGAACATTTTGTGCAATTTATGGAGCGAGAAGGCATATCCTCTTTTTTAGACGTTACATACGTAGATGTTCGTTTGTACTTAACGACATTACACGATGAAAAGCTAGCCCGTAAATCTGTCGCAAGAAAAGTATCGAGCTTACGAAGTTTATATCGTTTTCTGATGCGTGAAGGATATCGAGAAGATAATCCGTTTGCACTTGCGTCACTCCCCAAAAAAGAACTGTCAATCCCCAAGTTTTTGTATGTTGAAGAATTGGAGAAATTGTTTGAAGTTTCTGATGTAAAAACACCACTTGGTCAAAGGGATCAAGCTTTATTAGAGCTTATGTATGCAACGGGAATCCGTGTGAGTGAATGTGTAAGTTTACAACTTACTGATATTGATTTCTCGGTAGGGACAATTCTAGTGACGGGAAAAGGCAAAAAACAAAGGTACGTTCCGTTTGGAAGTTATGCCCAAGATGCTTTAATTACTTATATAGAAAACGGTAGAAAACAGTTAGCTAAAAAAACAGAGGAACATTCTCAAATGGTGTTTTTAAATGCAAAGGGTAAGCCGTTAACGGATCGCGGTGTTCGTTATATTTTAAATGAGCTCATTAAGAAAGCTTCTCTTACAATGCGAATAAGTCCGCATATGTTAAGGCATACATTTGCTACACATATGTTAGATGAAGGTGCAGATTTACGAACTGTGCAGGAGTTATTGGGTCATGAAAATCTATCAACGACACAAATTTATACGCATGTTTCAAAAGAAAGATTGCGTTCTGTTTACATGAAGCATCACCCGCGGGCATAAATTGCTTTTAAAGCTATAAAAACATATAAAGGAGTTTTTTCTATGGGAAATTTCCACGCTACAACGATATTTGCCATTCACCATAATGGAGAGTGTGCTATGGCCGGCGACGGACAAGTGACATTTGGCAATGCTGTTGTGATGAAGCACACAGCACGAAAAGTTCGAAAGCTATTTCAAGGGAAGGTGTTAGCTGGATTTGCAGGTTCCGTTGCGGATGCGTTTACTCTTTTTGAAATGTTTGAGGGGAAATTAGAAGAGTATAATGGAAATTTACAACGTGCTGCAGTTGAAATGGCGAAACAATGGCGTGGTGATAAAATGCTGCGTCAATTGGAAGCGATGTTAATCGTTATGGATCAAACAACGTTACTTCTTGTTTCAGGAACAGGAGAAGTAATTGAACCGGATGATGGCATTTTAGCAATCGGTTCAGGTGGACATTATGCGCTTGCAGCTGGTCGCGCTTTAAAGCAACATGCGAGTGAACATTTAACAGCAAAAGCAATTGCGAAAGCAAGTTTAGAAATTGCTGGTGACATTTGTGTGTATACAAATCACAACATTATTGTGGAAGAATTGTAGAATCGTAAGGGAGGCATTTTATATGCATTTACATTTTACTCCGCGTCAAATTGTAGAAAAATTGGATCAATATATTATTGGTCAAAAAGATGCGAAAAAAGCGGTTGCAGTAGCGCTTAGAAATCGATATCGTCGTAGTAAATTAGCGGAAGATTTACGCGATGAAATTGCTCCGAAGAACATTTTAATGATTGGACCGACAGGGGTCGGAAAGACAGAGGTAGCACGACGAATGGCGAAGCTCGTTGGAGCACCTTTTATTAAGGTTGAAGCGACGAAATTCACAGAAGTTGGATATGTCGGTCGAGATGTAGAATCTATGGTGCGTGACCTTGTAGAAACTTCAGTTCGCATCGTAAAAGAAGAAATGGTCGTCAAGGTTAAAGATAAGGCTGAGGAGCAAGCAAATCAACGGCTTGTTGAAATTTTGGTGCCAAGTCCGCAAAAACAATCCGGATTCAAAAATCCGTTAGAGATGTTATTTGGTGGAAATCAAAATGCGAATCAGACATCTGAAACACAAGATGACACAGAAATTGAAAAGAAGCGCAGAGAAGTTGAAAAGAAACTTGCCGCAGGTTTACTTGAAGATGAAATTGTATCGATTGAAGTGACGGAACAACAGTCTTCTATGTTTGATATGTTGCAAGGTACTGGTATGGAGCAAATGGGGATGAATTTCCAAGATGCATTAGGAAGTTTTATGCCGAAAAAAACGAAAAAACGTAAACTTTCTGTAAAAGAAGCAAGAAAAGTCTTGACAAATGAGGAAGCACAGCGCTTAATTGATATGGATGAAGTTACACAAGAGGCTGTTTATCGTGCTGAACAGCTCGGGATTATTTTTATTGATGAAATTGACAAAATTGCTGGTAAGCAGTCGAATAGCGTGGATGTATCGCGTGAAGGTGTACAGCGTGACATTTTGCCAATTGTAGAAGGATCGAACGTTGCAACGAAATATGGATCGGTGAAAACAGATTATATTTTATTTATTGCGGCTGGTGCCTTCCATATGTCCAAACCGTCTGATTTAATTCCAGAACTGCAAGGAAGATTCCCGATTCGAGTGGAATTAACAAAATTATCGGTAGATGATTTTGTTAAAATTCTTGTAGAACCTGATAATGCTTTAGTGAAGCAATATATAGCATTATTAGCAACTGAGGGTATAGAAATTGAATTTTCTGACGAAGCTATTCGTAAGATTGCTGAGATTGCTTATCAAGTTAATCAAGATACGGATAATATTGGAGCGAGAAGACTTCATACCATTATGGAGAAACTTCTTGAAGATTTATCGTTTGAAGCATCTGAGATTACGTTAGAGAAAATAACGATAACACCTCAATATGTAGAGGAAAAATTAGCAACGATTGCTAAAAATAAAGATGTGAGCCAGTTTATTTTGTAATAGTGTCATCAGGTGACTCGCCCTAGTTTCCAAGTGATGAAAAAATATGTAAGTAACATGTAGGAGGAACTTTTGAAATGGAATTATTAGCAAAAACGAGAAAATTAAATGCGTTATTACAGAGCGCAGCAGGAAAGCCTGTAAACTTTAGAGAAATGTCAGATACAATGTGTGAAGTAATTGAAGCAAACGTATTCGTTGTAAGTCGTCGCGGTAAATTATTAGGATATGCAATTCACCAACAAATCGAGAATGAGCGCATGAAACAAATGCTTGCAGAGCGTCAATTCCCAGAAGAGTATACACAAAGCCTATTCAACGTTACAGAAACATCTTCAAACTTAGATGTAAACAGTCAATTTACAGCATTCCCTGTAGAAAACAAAGAATTATTCGGTCAAGGTTTAACTACAATTGTACCGATCGTTGGTGGCGGTGAGCGTCTAGGTACACTAGTGTTAGCGCGTCTTGGTCAAGAATTTTTAGATGATGATTTAATTCTTGCTGAATACAGCTCAACTGTAGTAGGTATGGAAATCTTACGCGAAAAAGCGGAAGAAATCGAAGAAGAAGCGCGTAGTAAAGCGGTCGTTCAAATGGCAATTAGCTCGTTATCATACAGTGAGTTAGAAGCAATTGAGCACATCTTCGAAGAATTAAATGGAACAGAAGGTTTACTTGTTGCAAGTAAAATTGCTGATCGTGTAGGAATTACTCGTTCTGTAATCGTAAACGCACTTCGTAAATTAGAAAGTGCAGGCGTTATTGAATCTCGTTCTTTAGGTATGAAAGGAACATACATTAAAGTATTGAACGACAAGTTTTTACATGAACTTGCTAAATTAAAAACAAACTAATTGTTAAGGGAAGCTCTCCTCATGTGAGGAGAGCTTTTTTATTTTCTAAAATATTCATTGCGTTCTGATGGGGAAAAAGCCGTAGTTTTGCTTTATTAGGTACGGCTGCTTAAAGTAAAGGAAGAGTGGTAATACTGAAGTTAGAATTGAGAAATAGATGAGTAAAATCATAATTAAAAAGAAAGTTTTACATTGTTCGCATTTTCGACTTGATTGTAATATTTCATTATGATATAGTAAGCAGTGGTGTCAGTACAAAGTACACACGTTTACCGATTTAAGTGTTGGTGCTACGCTTGTAGTTTCGCTTAAAGATGAAGTAAACGGAGGATATCAAAAACCATTTAGGAGGAACTAAATTATGTCAGTAATTTCTATGAAGCAATTGCTTGAAGCTGGTGTTCATTTCGGACATCAAACTCGTCGTTGGAACCCAAAAATGAAACGTTACATTTTCACAGAGCGTAACGGTATCTACATCATCGACTTACAAAAAACTGTGAAAAAAGTTGAAGAAGCTTTCAACGTAATGCGTAACATCGCTGCTGAAGGTGGCGACATTTTATTCGTAGGTACAAAAAAACAAGCACAAGAAGCTATTAAAGAAGAAGCAACTCGTGCAGGTATGTACTTCGTTAACCAACGTTGGTTAGGTGGAACGTTAACAAACTTCCAAACAATCCAAAAGCGTATCAAGCGTCTTAAAGACATCGAAAGAATGCAAGAAGATGGTACATTCGATGTACTTCCTAAGAAAGAAGTTGTTCAACTTAAAAAAGAGTTAGAGCGTCTTGAAAAATTCTTAGGCGGTATTAAAGATATGAAAGGTCTTCCAAGTGCATTATTCGTAGTAGACCCTCGTAAAGAGCGTATCGCAGTTGCTGAAGCACGCAAATTACACATTCCAATCATCGGTATCGTTGATACAAACTGTGATCCAGACGAAATCGATCACGTAATTCCAGCAAACGATGATGCAATTCGTGCTGTAAAACTTCTTACATCTAAAATGGCAGACGCGATCCTTGAAGCAAAACAAGGTGAAGAAACTGTTACTGCGTAACAAATTTGAAAGGTGATAAGGGGTTCGGCCTTTTATCACCTTTTTTAAGGTATAAACACCTTTTCAAAAGGTATAAATACATATTTTAGGAGGATGAAAAATATGGCAATCACTGCACAAATGGTAAAAGAACTTCGTGAAAAAACTGGCGCGGGTATGATGGACTGCAAAAAAGCTTTAACAGAAACTAACGGCGACATGGAGAAAGCAATTGACTTCTTACGTGAAAAAGGTATTGCGAAAGCTGCTAAAAAAGCAGACCGCATCGCTGCTGAAGGTTTAACTTTCATCGAAACAAACGGTAACGAAGGTTTAATCTTAGAATTAAACTCTGAAACTGATTTCGTTGCGAAAAACGAAGGTTTCCAAACATTAATTAAAGAATTAGCTGCTCATTTATTAGCTAACAAACCTGCTAACATTGAAGAAGCTATGGCTCAAACAATTGCAAACGGCAAAACAGTAGAAGAGTACATCAACGAAGCAATCGCTAAAATTGGTGAAAAACTTACACTTCGTCGTTTCGAAATCGTATCAAAAACTGATGCAGATGCATTCGGTGCTTACCTACACATGGGTGGACGCATTGGTGTATTAACAGTTCTTGAAGGTTCTACAGATGAAGCGGCTGCTAAAGATGTAGCAATGCACATTGCAGCAGTTAACCCTAAATACATCGACCGCGATGCTGTAACAGCTGAAGAAGTTGAGCACGAGCGTCAAGTATTAACACAACAAGCTTTAAACGAAGGCAAGCCTGAAAAAATCGTTGCTAAGATGGTTGAAGGCCGTCTAGGTAAATTCTTTGAAGAGATTTGCTTACTTGACCAAGCATTCGTTAAAAACCCTGATATGAAAGTTCGTCAGTTCGTTGAGTCTAAAGGCGGAACATTAAAAGGATTCGTTCGCTACGCTGTTGGTGAAGGTATCGAAAAACGCGAAGACAACTTTGCTGAAGAAGTAATGAACCAAGTAAAAGGTAACAACTAATACAGATTAGGGAACACATTGTGTTCCCTTTTTTAAAATAAAGATGTAAGCAATTGGAGGTTCATTATGAGTAAACCGAAATATGATCGTGTCGTTTTAAAACTAAGCGGAGAAGCTTTAGCTGGTGAACAAGGATTTGGAATTAACCCAGCTGTTATTAAGTCAGTTGCAGAACAAGTGAAAGAAATTGCAGAACTTGATGTAGAGGTTGCTGTTGTTGTTGGCGGCGGTAACATTTGGCGTGGGAAAATTGGAAGTGAAATGGGCATGGACCGTGCAGGAGCGGACTACATGGGCATGTTAGCGACAGTTATGAACTCATTAGCTCTTCAAGATAGCTTGGAGAACATTGGAATTCAAACACGCGTTCAAACTTCTATTGAAATGCGTCAAGTGGCAGAACCTTACATTCGCCGCAAAGCAGTTCGTCACTTAGAGAAGAAGCGTGTTGTTATCTTTGCAGCGGGTACAGGTAACCCGTACTTCTCTACAGATACAACTGCAGCATTACGTGCAGCAGAAATCGAAGCTGATGTTATTTTAATGGCGAAAAACAATGTAGATGGCGTATATAATGCAGATCCATCTATTGACCCAACAGCTACGAAATATGAAACACTTACCTACTTAGATGTATTAAAAGAAGGTTTAGGTGTAATGGATTCTACTGCTTCTTCTTTATGTATGGATAATGATATTCCATTAATTGTATTCTCGGTTATGGAAAAAGGTAATATTAAGCGTGCCGTTTTAGGCGAAAATATTGGAACAATTGTAAGGGGGAAATAAAAATGGGACAACAAGTATTAAAAGCTACAAATGAAAAAATGGAAAAAGCAGTTGCTGCTTATTCTCGCGAATTAGCTTCAGTTCGTGCTGGTCGTGCAAGCGCGTCTGCATTAGATAAAGTACAAGTTGATTATTATGGTGCACCAACACCTGTTGTGCAATTAGCGAACATTACAGTTCCTGAAGCACGTTTGCTTGTTATTCAGCCGTATGATAAAACTTCTATCGGTGATATTGAAAAAGCAATTTTAAAAGCTGATTTAGGTCTAAATCCTTCTAACGACGGATCAGTAATTCGTATTGCATTCCCTGCATTAACAGAAGAACGTCGTAGAGACCTAGTAAAAACTGTTAAGAAATATGCTGAAGAAGCAAAAGTAGCAGTTCGTAACGTACGTCGTGATGCTAATGATGATCTTAAAAAGCTTGAAAAAGCTGGAGATATTACAGAAGACGACTTAAGAGGATATACAGAAGATATCCAAAAAGAAACAGATAAATATATTGCAAAAGTTGACGAAATCACAAAAAACAAAGAAAAAGAAATCATGGAAGTGTAATAGCGATACCTTCGCAAATATGACCCTCTTCTTAAGGGGGTCTTTTTACACTTTTAGGCATACGTCTGCTTGTTGGAGGGTATGAATGATGTTTAAAAAGTTTCCTTTTTTTAAAGGTAAAAAGGTCACATCGTTTGATCATCTCATTGAAAAAGTGAAAAAGGGACATATCCCAGAGCACATTGCGATCATTATGGATGGTAATGGAAGATGGGCAAAGAGAAGAGCAATGCCCCGCATTGCCGGACATCATGAAGGAATGCAAGTAGTAAAAAAAATTACGAAATTTGCTAGTAAACTTGATGTGAAAGTGCTGACTCTTTATGCTTTTTCTACTGAGAATTGGAAAAGACCGAAAAAGGAAGTCGATTATTTAATGAAGCTTCCAGAAGAATTTTTAGGTGCATTTTTACCAGAATTAATTGAAGAAAATGTACAAGTTCGAGTAATTGGACAAAAAGATCGTCTTCCTACGCATACGCGCAGAGCGATGGAAAAAGCCATGGAAGATACAAAAGAGAACACGGGATTAATTCTCAATTTTGCGTTAAACTATGGAAGTCGCGATGAAATCGTTTCTGCTGTGCAACATATGATGAAAGATAGCGAAGAAGGGAAAGTTCGTTCAGAAGATGTAAATGAAGAAATGCTTTCTTCATACTTAATGACAAGCTCTTTACCTGACCCAGACTTGCTTATTCGTACAAGTGGGGAGCTACGTATTAGTAATTTCATGCTATGGCAAATTGCGTATTCGGAGCTTTGGTTTACAGATGTGTATTGGCCAGATTTTACCGAGGAACATTTGCTAAATGCGATTACAGACTTTCAACATAGAGGGCGCAGATTCGGAGGCGTGTAGAAAGAGAGGGTTTGGTAGTGAAACAGAGAATTATTACTGGAGTGATTGCTGCCGCGCTGTTCATTCCCATCGTAATTTACGGTGGCGTGCCTTTTACAGTTTTAGTGTATGCACTTGCTTCTATAGGATTATATGAATTAATTCGTATGAACAAGCTTACACTTATTTCGGTGCCAACAGTTTTAGCCGCATTATTATTGTGGAGTATTTTAGTTCCAAGTAATGCATCAGGAGTGTTCAATTGGATTGGATTAAATAAACTAGAAATCACATTTGTGATTGTTTTATTACTTTTATCATATACAGTCCTTTCAAAGAATACATTTACTTTTGACAATGCTTCTTTTTTACTTATGGCAACAACGTATGTTGCAATGGGATTCTTATATTTAAATGAAACGAGAATAGCGGGAATCCATTTTGTATTTTATGCGTTATTTGTCATTTGGGCAACTGATTCAGGTGCATATTTCATAGGGAAAGCAATCGGAAAAAGAAAATTGTGGCCAGAAATTAGTCCGAATAAAACGATAGAAGGTTCACTAGGTGGTATTGTTTGTGGGATTGTCGTTGCTTTTGTATACAATATGTTTTTCCAAGTTCAAGGGAACGTTGGGATGTTAATAATTGTTACAATTGCAATCTCCATTTTTGGACAACTTGGTGATTTAGTACAATCTGCTTTTAAACGCCATTATGGTGTGAAAGATTCAGGTACAATTTTACCTGGACATGGTGGAATCTTAGATCGAACAGATAGTTGGTTGTTCGTATTACCGATTTTACACTTCTTACATTTCATTTCATAATAAAACGAGGGGTTGGAGTCATGAAAAACATTAGTTTATTAGGGGCAAGCGGATCAATAGGGACGCAAACTTTAGATGTAGTACGCTCGCACCCAGACCAATTCCGTCTCGTTGCTTTTTCTGTAGGGAAAAATATTGACTACGCAGTAAAAGTTATTCAAGAATTTTCTCCTCAGCTTGTTTCTGTACAAAGAGAGGAAGATGTTGTAAGGTTACAATCAGTTTCTGGAAATACAAAAGTAGTATATGGTGACGAAGGACTATTAGAGGTAGCTCTTCACCCAAGTGCAGAAGTTGTAATAAATGCTGTTGTAGGTAGTGTAGGGTTGTTACCAACACTCCGTGCAATTGAGGCGAAAAAAACAATTGGAATTGCAAACAAAGAAACATTAGTAACTGCGGGACATATTGTAATGGAAGCTGCACGCAAACATAATGTGCCGTTACTTCCAGTAGATAGTGAGCATTCGGCTATTTTTCAATGTTTGAATGGAGAAAATGAAAAGCGAATTTCTCGCTTAATTATCACTGCTTCAGGTGGGAGTTTCCGCGATAAAACGAGAGATGAATTACATCATGTGACTGTGGAAGATGCGCTTCGTCATCCAAACTGGTCAATGGGTTCGAAAATTACAATTGATTCTGCTACAATGATGAATAAGGGGCTGGAAGTAATTGAAGCGCATTGGCTTTTCGGCATACCTTATGAGCAAATTGATGTTGTTTTACATAAAGAAAGCATTATTCATTCTATGGTTGAATTTGAAGATCGTAGTGTAATGGCACAGCTCGGCTCACCAGATATGCGTGTACCAATTCAATATGCACTTACATATCCAGATCGATTACCTCTCTCAGATACAAAACAGTTAAATTTATGGGAAATTGGAACACTGCATTTTGAACAAATGAATCCAGATCGTTTCCGTTGCCTACGTTTTGCATATGAAGCTGGAAAGATGGGTGGGAGCATGCCAGCTGTTATGAATGCAGCAAATGAAGTAGCTGTAGCAGCCTTTCTACAAAAGAAAATTAGTTTCTTAACAGTAGAAGACCTCATTGAAAAAGCAATGCACCATCACAATGTCATTGCACGTCCGAGCTTAGAAGAAATTCAGGAAATTGATGCGGCCACAAGACGGTTTGTGATGGAACAAATTTAGCAAAGGTGGTTATGGAATTGAATACAGCGATTGCCTTTATATTAATTTTCGGTGCACTCGTATTTTTCCATGAGCTAGGGCATCTATATTTCGCAAAAAGAGCGGGTATTTTATGTCGCGAGTTTGCAATTGGTTTTGGTCCAAAAATATTTTCATTTGAAAAGAATGAAACAGTTTATACAGTTCGGCTGCTACCTCTTGGAGGCTATGTTAGAATGGCTGGTGAGGATGCAGAAACGGTTGAATTAAAACCAGGAAAAAAAGTTGGACTCGTGTTAAATGAAAACGAAGAAGTTATGAAATTAGTTTTAGACGGGCGCGAAAAGTATCCGAATGTTCGCGTGATTGAAGTAGAGCAAGCTGATTTGGAACACAATCTCACAATTGCTGGTTACGAAGAATACGAGGAGGAATTGCAAACATTCCGTGTGAGTGAAAAAGCTCGTATTGTTTCAGCAGGAGAAGAAATACAAATCGCCCCGTTTAACAGACAATTTGGTTCTAAAACGCTAGGACAGCGAGCATTAACAATCTTTGCAGGTCCTGCTATGAACTTCATTCTTGCATTTGTTATTTTTGTTATCATTGGATTGGTACAAGGTATTCCTGTTGATAAGCCAATGGTTGGGAAAGTAATGAAGGATAGTGTTGCAGAACAAGCAGGATTGAAACAAGATGATACGATTCAAGCAATCGATGGGAAAGACACGAATACATGGAAAGATGTTGTCACGATTGTACGTGAACACCCAAATAAAGAAATTACGCTTCATGTAAAACGTGACAGCGAACAATTGAATGTAAAAGTAACGCCATCAGCTGATAAAGAGGGGAAAGAAGAGGTTGGTAGAATTGGTGTATACTCTCCTGTAGAGAAATCTATTTTTGGTTCTATTAAATCAGGTTTTGAGCAGACGTATACATGGACAAAATTAATTTTTGATTCCCTTGTAAAACTAGTGACGGGTCAGTTTTCTATTAATGATTTATCAGGTCCCGTAGGAATTTATAATTTAACAGACCAAGTAGTAGATTATGGCTTTATTCGTGTTCTTAGTTTGGCGGCTGTTTTAAGCATAAACCTTGGTCTATTCAACCTATTACCGGTTCCTGCTCTTGATGGAGGACGCTTGTTCTTCTTCTTAATTGAAGCTTTGCGTGGGAAACCAATTGATCGCCAAAAAGAAGGAATGGTTCATTTTATTGGCTTTGCGTTATTGATGTTACTTATGTTAGTTGTAACGTGGAATGACATTCGGAGATTTTTCTTGTAAAATAAAGTGAAACTTGTAGTAAGTATAAAATTCACGATGTTTTTTGTGAATAGTGAATGAAATGAATAAAACTCTTAGAGTCGTAATCCCTCACCTAATTTGAGGTGGGGGGTTTTACTGCGTATTAGAGTAAATTAAAGAGGTGCGAATAGATGAAACAAAGTATGGTATTTAGTCCTACATTACGTGAAGTACCAGCCGATGCTGAGATTAAAAGTCATCAATTGCTACTTCGTGCAGGATTCATGCGTCAAAATGCTTCTGGTATTTACAGCTTTTTACCACTGGGGCTAAAAGTATTGCATAAAGTGGAACGTATTGTTCGAGAAGAGATGGAACGAGCAGGAGCTGTAGAATTATTAATGCCAGCATTACAAGCAGCTGAATTGTGGCAAGAATCAGGTCGTTGGTATTCTTACGGTTCTGAGTTAATGCGTATGAAAGATCGTAATGATCGTGAGTTTGCACTAGGAGCAACGCATGAAGAAGTTATTACAGACCTTGTACGTGATGAAATTAAATCTTATAAAAAGCTACCGTTAACATTATATCAAATCCAAACAAAATTCCGTGACGAGCAAAGACCCCGTTTTGGTTTATTACGCGGAAGAGAATTTTTAATGAAAGATGCTTATTCTTTCCATGCGACACAAGAAAGTTTGGATGAAGTTTATAGTGGCCTATACCAAGCATATTCTAATATCTTCGCTCGCTGTGGATTGAATTTCCGTGCGGTTATTGCTGATTCTGGAGCAATGGGTGGTAAAGATACACATGAATTTATGGCATTATCTGATGTAGGAGAAGATACAATTGCGTATTCTGATACATCTGATTATGCAGCAAATATTGAAATGGCACCTGTTGTTGCTTCCTATGCAAAAAGCGATGAAGCAGAAAAAGCACTTGAAAAAGTAGCAACGCCAGATCAAAAAGCAATTGAAGAGGTTTCTGCATTCTTAAATATGGAAGCGTCAAATTGCATCAAATCTATGGTCTTTAAAGTCGATGAAAAGTTTGTTGTTGTACTTGTTCGCGGGGATCATGAAGTAAATGATGTAAAAGTGAAGAATGTCTATGGTGCTTCAGTTGTTGAACTTGCTTCACATGAAGAGGTAAGAGAACTGTTAAATTGCGAAGTTGGTTCTTTAGGACCAATTGGTGTAACAGGAGACATTGAAGTCATTGCTGACCATGCTGTAGCAGCAATTGTAAATGGTTGCTGTGGTGCAAACGAAGAAGGATTCCATTATATAAATGTAAATCCAGAGCGTGATTTCAAAGTGAGTCAATATACAGATTTACGTTTCATTCAAGAAGGAGATCAATCTCCAGATGGAAATGGGACAATCCGTTTTGCTCGTGGTATCGAAGTTGGACATGTGTTTAAATTAGGTACACGTTATAGCGAAGCAATGAATGCAACGTTCTTAGATGAGAATGGAAAAACGAAGCCACTTATCATGGGATGCTATGGTATCGGGGTATCTCGCACAGTTGCGGCAGTCGCTGAGCAATTTAACGATGAAAATGGTTTGGTTTGGCCAAAAGCTGTTGCACCATTCCATGTACATGTAATTCCAGTAAACATGAAGTCTGATGCACAGCGTGAAGTAGGTGAAACGATCTACAATTCATTACAAGAACAAGGTTATGAAGTATTGTTAGATGATCGTGCAGAGCGTGCAGGTGTTAAATTTGCTGATGCAGACTTATTTGGTCTTCCAGTTCGAGTAACAGTTGGTAAAAAAGCTGATGAAGGCATTGTTGAAGTAAAAGTGCGTGCTACAAATGAATCTGCAGAAGTAAAGGTAGAAGAACTTCATGCATACATTGCTAATATTTTGAAATAAGAAGAGGTACCTCCAGGTGAGGTACCTTCTATTTCTATGTAAAATGAAAAATAATTAGTTAAAAGGAAGAAATCTTTCTTTGCGGAACGTTTCAATTTATAATAGCAGATGGAAGGAGGTTGCTTATGTCATTAACAAACGAACAACAAGAGCGATTTCAAATTTTGCTCCAACAGCTGCAAATGCCTGAAGACCTTATCAATCAATATTTACAAGGTGGCGGTATTCAAAGGCTAGTTGTTGATAAAGCAAATAAGAGTTGGCATTTTGATTTACAAGTGCCACGTATTTTGCCAACAGAATTATATGAACTGTTAGAAACACAGCTCAATCAGTCATTTTCACATATTGCAAAAACGTCATTTGCATTAGAAACAGAGAATAAACAATTTACAGAAGAAGAGGTCAAAGCATATTGGCCACTTTGTACAGATCGAATTACTTTTTCACCTATGTTTGCGTATTTAAAAAAGCAACTTCCGCATGTAAACGGAGTGAAGTTGTTACTTGATGTGAATAATGAGTTAGAATCTACTGCGCTAAAGAAAAATCTTGCGAAGTCGGTAGGGGATCAATATGAAGTTTTCGGATTTCCACGTTTTCAGCTTGAAACAAATATAAAGCAAAACGAAGAGGAAGTTCAAAAATTTCGTGAACAAACACAGCAAGAAGATCGTCAGCGTGTTATACAAGCTATGGAAGAAATGGCCAAGAAGCAAGCTGAAGAAAGTGATGTTGTACATGAAGGGCCGATTGTACTCGGTTACCTTATTAAGCCTGATGAAGAGATTACACCGCTACGCGAAATTCAAGATGAAGAAAGAAGAAAAACTGTTCAAGGTTATGTCTTCAATGTGGAAACAAAAGAGCTGCGTAGTGGACGTACGTTATTAACGTTAAAAATAACGGATTATACGGATTCTATTATGATTAAAATGTTCTCACGTGATAAAGAAGATATTCCGATGCTGCAATCCTTAAAAAAAGGAATGTGGGTAAAAGCGCGAGGTTCGGTCCAAAACGATACGTTTGTTCGTGACTTAGTAATGATTGCGAACGATATTAACGAAATAACAGGGCCTTCTCGTAAAGATAAAGCACCTGAAGGAGAAAAACGGGTAGAGCTTCATTTGCATACCCCAATGAGTCAAATGGATGCTGTTACATCGGTATCTAAGCTTGTTTCTCAAGCTGGAAAATGGGGACATGAGGCTATCGCTGTTACAGACCATGCTGTTGCACAGTCTTTCCCAGAAGCGTATTCCGCTGGTAAAAAAGCCGGTGTAAAAGTCATTTATGGTGTAGAAGCCAATTTAGTAAATGACGGTGTTCCTATTGCTTATAATGAGACTCATCGACTACTTGCAGATGAAACATACGTTGTTTTCGACGTTGAAACGACAGGGCTATCAGCTGTATATGATACGGTTATTGAATTAGCCGCTGTAAAAGTGAAAGGCGGCGAAATTATCGATCGCTTTGAATCTTTTGCAAATCCGCATCAACCATTATCAGCAACAATTATTGAATTAACAGGTATCACAGATGATATGTTGACGGATGCACCAGAAGTAGGAGAAGTATTTAAAAAGTTCGAATCATGGATGGGTGACCATACACTTGTTGCCCATAACGCAAGTTTTGATATGGGATTCTTAAATGTTGGGTTTAAGAAATGTGGCTTAGACAAGCCGAAAAATCCAGTTATTGATACATTGGAGTTAGCTAGATTTTTATTCCCAGAGATGAAGAATCATCGTTTAAATACGATGTGTAAAAAGCTTGATATTGAATTAACGCAACATCACCGTGCAATTTATGATACAGAGGCAACAGGTTATTTACTTGTGAAAATGTTAAAAGATGTCATTGAAAAAGGTTTTGAATATCACGATCAATTAAATGACAGCATGGGGCAAGGGGATGCGTATAAACGTGGACGTCCAAGTCATATGACACTACTTGCAACATCAGATGTTGGTTTAAAAAATTTATATAAGCTTGTTTCATATTCTCATTTGAATTACTTTTACCGCGTACCACGGGTACCACGTTCTTTATTAAAAAAATATCGCGAAGGTATATTAGTTGGTACTGCTTGTGATAAGGGTGAAGTATTTGAAGCGATGATGCAAAAGGCTCCTGAAGAGGTAGAAGAGATTGCGCAGTTCTATGATTACATTGAGGTTATGCCTCCGGAAGTGTTGCGTCATTTAGTAGAACGTGAACTCGTTCGAGATGAAGGACAGTTAAAAACAATTATTTCTAACTTAGTAAAACTAGGTGAAACGTTAGATAAACCTGTTGTTGCTACAGGGAATGTGCATTATCTAGATCCAGAAGATGCAATGTATCGCAAAATCTTAGTAAGTTCGCAGGGCGGGGCAAATCCATTAAATCGTCATTCATTACCGCCTGTATATTTCCGTACAACAAATGAAATGTTAGATTGCTTCTCATTCTTAGGAGAAGAGAAAGCAAAAGAAATTGTTGTGACGAATACACAAAAGGTCGCATCGTTAATTGGTGATGTTCATCCAGTAAAAGATGACCTATATACACCGAAAATTGAAGGTGCTGATGATGAAACGCGTGACATGAGTTATACAATGGCACGCAGCATCTACGGTGAAGAATTGCCAGAAATCGTAGAAGCACGTTTGGAAAAAGAATTAAAAAGTATTATTGGGCATGGATTTGCCGTTATTTATTTAATTTCACATAAGCTTGTGAAAAAATCGCTGGTTGACGGCTATCTTGTAGGTTCACGTGGATCGGTAGGGTCATCATTCGTTGCGACGATGATGGAAATTACCGAAGTAAATCCATTGCCGCCACACTATGTATGTCCGAATTGTAAGCAATCAGAGTTCTTTAATGATGGTTCTGTAGGCTCTGGTTTTGACTTACCTGATAAAGAGTGTCCAACATGTAATATCCCGTATGTAAAAGATGGACATGATATTCCGTTCGAAACATTCCTTGGTTTTAAAGGGGATAAGGTTCCCGATATTGACTTGAACTTCTCCGGAGAGTACCAACCACGTGCCCATAACTATACGAAAGTACTGTTCGGTGAGGACTATGTATACCGTGCTGGAACAATCGGTACAGTTGCGGAGAAAACAGCTTATGGTTATGTAAAAGGGTATGCATCTGATCATAACTTAACCATTCGAAATGCAGAAATTGATCGTCTTGTTGCTGGTTGTACTGGTGTAAAACGCACAACAGGGCAGCATCCAGGCGGAATTATTGTTGTGCCCGATTACATGGATATTTTTGATTTTTCACCAATTCAATTCCCAGCCGATTCAGTAGGGGCAGAATGGAGAACAACACACTTTGACTTCCATTCTATTCATGATAATTTATTAAAACTGGATATTCTGGGACACGATGATCCGACCGTTATTCGTATGCTGCAAGATTTAAGCGGCGTGGATCCAAAAACAATACCAACAGATGATCCAGAAGTAATGAAGATTTTCTCTGGACCAGAATCTTTAGGTGTAACAGAAGAACAAATTAATTGTAAAACCGGTACACTAGGTATACCGGAGTTTGGTACAAAATTCGTAAGGCAGATGTTAGAGGAAACAAAGCCAACAACATTCTCAGAACTTGTCCAAATTTCTGGACTATCCCATGGTACAGACGTATGGCTTGGTAATGCTAACGAACTCATTTATAACGGTACATGTACACTGAGTGAAGTTATCGGTTGTCGTGATGATATTATGGTCTATCTGATTTATCAAGGATTAGATCCATCCTTAGCATTTAAAATCATGGAATCGGTGCGTAAAGGTAAAGGTGTACCAGAAGAGTGGGAAGAGGAAATGCGTAATAACAATGTGCCTAGTTGGTATATTGATTCTTGTAAAAAGATTAAGTACATGTTTCCTAAGGCCCATGCGGCTGCTTATGTACTTATGGCTGTACGTATCGCTTACTTCAAAGTACACTTTGCACTCTTGTTCTACGCAGCATATTTTACAGTACGTGCAGATGATTTTGATGTAGATGCGATGGTCAAAGGTTCGGCATCAATCCGTGCAAGAATTGATGAAATTGCGCAAAAAGGATTGGATGCAGCGCCGAAAGAGAAAAGTTTACTAACAGTGTTAGAAATGACACTTGAAATGTGTGAACGTGGTTATTCATTCCAAAAGGTTGATTTATATCGTTCACATGCAACTGACTTTATTATTGATGGAGATACGTTAATTCCTCCATTTAATGCGATACCTGGTCTTGGTACAAATGCGGCCTTAAGTATTGTGGAAGCACGTGGAAATGGTGAGTTTTTATCAAAAGAAGATTTGCAACAACGTAGTAAGCTTTCTAGAACAATCATTGAGTATTTAGATAGCCAAGGTTGTTTAGGAGATCTACCGGATAAAAACCAATTATCACTGTTCTAACAGGCAGGAAAAATCTTTGCAAATCGTTATTTGCTATGGTATACTATTAACCGAGATAACCATGTCATGTATATTTTGCGAAAAGAAGAGTGGGGAAACCCACTCTTTCGTGTTACTATCTATGTTTTATCTATGGATGTAGGTGAGACATTTCTGTCGTATATACATATTTTGTTACAAGTTTTACTTCTTAAATTTGGTAATACTAAGACAGATATTCCCTGCTTAATGGCAGGGGCTTTTGTTAGCTAACAAGAAAGAATAAGATAGACCGTTTTAAATAGGGCGGATTTTTTCTTTCAAATGGTACATGGCGGCAGAAAGGAGGCTGTTTATGGATAAGAAAGTCACAGAAGTTGTTGAAGCACTTGCGCAGCCGATTGTTGAAGAGTTAAATCTTGAACTTGTAGATGTAGAATATGTGAAAGAAGGAAAAGACTGGTTCCTACGCGTATCCATCGATTCAGAGACAGGAGTAGACATTGAAGAATGCGGAGCGGTAAGTGAACGTTTAAGCGAAGCTTTAGATAAAGAGGATCCAATTCCTCATCTTTACTTTTTGGATGTATCATCTCCTGGAGCGGAACGCCCATTAAAGAAAGAAAAAGACTTCCAGCAAGCGGTAGGAAAGCAAGTGGCAATTAAAACATATGAGCCGATCGATGGTGAAAAGATGTTTGAAGGAAAGCTACTATCCTACGATGGTACAACAATTACACTACTATTAACAATTAAAACACGTAAAAAAGAAATTCAAATTCCAATGGACAAAGTTGCGAATGCGCGACTTGCTGTTACGTTTTAGTAAGAAGGGGGATCTTCATGAGCACTGAGTTGTTAGATGCTTTGCTCGTATTAGAATCAGAAAAAGGTATTAGCAAAGATATTATTATTGATGCGATTGAAGCAGCTTTAATCTCTGCTTATAAACGCAATTTTAACCAAGCACAAAACGTTCGCGTTAGCTTTAATCCAGAAGTGGGAACAATTCAAGTTTTAGCACGTAAAGACGTTGTTGATAATGTGTTTGACCCACGTCTTGAAATTTCTGTAGAAGAAGCAAGACAAATCAATCCGAACTATCAAGATGGCGATGTATTAGAAATTGAAGTAACGCCAAAAGATTTTGGTCGTATTGCAGCACAAACTGCAAAACAAGTTGTAACACAACGTGTGCGTGAAGCGGAACGCGGTGTTATTTATTCAGAATTTAGTGATCGTGAAGAAGACATCATGGTTGGTATTGTACAACGTCAAGATGCTCGTTTTATTTATGTAAGCTTAGGAAAAGTAGAAGCACTACTACCAGTAAGTGAGCAAATGCCTAACGAACAATATAAACCACATGATCGCATTCGCGTGTTCATCACAAAAGTAGAAAAAACGACAAAAGGACCACAAATTTATGTATCACGTACACATCCAGGTCTTTTAAAACGTTTATTTGAAATTGAAGTGCCGGAAATTTACGATGGAACTGTAGAAATTCGTTCGGTAGCACGTGAAGCAGGCGACCGCTCTAAAATTTCTGTATATGCAGAGAATATCGATGTTGATCCAGTAGGTTCTTGCGTAGGTCCAAAAGGTCAACGTGTACAACGCATCGTAGATGAACTAAAAGGTGAAAAGATTGATATTGTTCGCTGGTCGAATGATCCAATTGAATATGTAGCAAATGCTTTAAGCCCATCACAAGTTGTAAAAGTACTTGTGAATGAAGAGGAAAAAGCAACAACTGTTGTTGTTCCAGACCATCAGCTTTCATTAGCAATTGGTAAACGTGGACAAAACGCACGTCTTGCAGCAAAATTAACAGGCTGGAAAATTGATATTAAGAGCGAGTCTGATGCGAAGCAACTTGGCATTGTAACAGAAGAAGACAACATGATCGCATTCGATTCAGTTGAAGATGAAATCGAATAGAGGTGATGAGTATGAGCAATCGAAAAGTTCCGTTACGAAAATGTATTGCAACGCAAGAAATGAAATCAAAACGCGAGCTCGTTCGCATTGTTCGTTCCAAAGAGGGCGAAGTGTCTATTGATTTAACTGGAAAGAAATCAGGACGTGGTGCATATTTGTCAAAAGACAAGGAATGCATCATCCAAGCGCAAAAGAAAAATATTTTGGAACATCATCTAAAAGCGAAGGTCGACAGTTCTCTTTATGAAGAGCTCCTTGAGCTTGTTGAGAAGGAGTCGAAATAAGTGTCCGATTGGAAATCGTTTTTAGGACTAGCAAACCGTGCTCGAAAAATAATTTCGGGTGAAGAACTCGTTTTAAAAGAGGTACGAAGTGGCAAAGCAAAGCTTGTATTGCTTTCTGAAGATGCGTCAGTGAACACAACAAAACGTATTACTGATAAAACAACGTACTACAACGTACCAATGAAAAAAGTCGAAAATCGACAACAATTAGGGCATGCGATTGGGAGAGATGAGCGAGTCGTTGTAGCCGTGTTAGATGAGGGCTTTGCGAAAAAGCTGCGTAGCATGCTCGATACAACTTACCGGGGGTGAAGGTATGAGTAAAATTCGAGTGTATGAATATGCGAAGAAACACAATGTCTCAAGTAAAGATATTATTACAAAACTAAAAGAAATGAATATTGAGGTCTCCAATCATATGACAATGTTAGACGATGAAGTAGTAAATAATTTAGATAATCAATATAATACTGGAGCAGAAAAACCTTCTGTTGCAGATGAGTTTGAAGTAGAAGAAAAAGTTGTTCGCAGCAAAAAGAACAGCAATAAGAAGAAGAAAAAAGGCAAAGGAAATGAAGACAAACGTCAAGAAAACTTTGCTGGAAGACAACCAACACAAACAGTAGAGACACCGGATAAAGTTACTTTCACCGGTTCTCTTACAGTAAGTGAACTTGCAAAAAAACTAGGAAAAGAGCCATCTGAACTTATTAAAAAGCTCTTTATGCTAGGTATTATGGCGACAATTAACCAAGATTTAGATAAAGATACAATTGAGCTAATTGCTAGTGATTACGGTATTGAAGTAGAAGAAGAAGTGATTGTTAGCGAAACAGAATTTGAAACTTTCATGGACGAGCAAGACGATGAAGAAAACTTAAAAGAACGTCCTGCCGTTGTTACAATTATGGGACACGTTGACCATGGTAAAACAACACTGCTTGATTCTATTCGTAATTCAAAAGTAACTGCTGGCGAAGCTGGTGGAATTACACAGCATATTGGTGCATACCAAGTTGAAGTAAATGACAAAAAAATTACGTTCTTAGATACACCAGGTCACGCAGCGTTTACAACAATGCGCGCACGTGGTGCACAAGTAACAGATATTACAATTCTTGTTGTTGCAGCTGATGACGGTGTTATGCCACAAACAGTTGAAGCAATTAACCATGCGAAAGCAGCTGGAGTACCAATTATCGTTGCTGTGAATAAGATGGATAAACCATCAGCAAATCCAGACCGCGTAATGCAAGAGTTAACAGAGTACGAATTAGTTCCAGAAGCTTGGGGCGGAGATACAATTTTCGTACCAATTTCTGCAATTCAAGGCGAAGGAATTGACAACCTGTTAGAAATGATTCTTCTTGTAAGTGAAGTAGAAGAATATAAGGCAAATCCAAATCGCTATGCAGCTGGTACTGTAATCGAAGCACAGCTTGATAAAGGTAAAGGAACAATCGCAACATTACTTGTGCAAAACGGTACACTTCGAGTAGGAGATCCAATTGTTGTTGGTACATCATTCGGACGTGTTCGTGCGATGGTAAATGATATTGGTCGTCGTGTGAAAGTTGCTGGTCCGTCTACTCCTGTTGAAATTACAGGTCTAAATGAAGTACCACAAGCAGGCGATCGCTTTATGGCATTTGCTGACGAGAAGAAAGCACGCCAAATCGGTGAATCACGTGCACAACAAGCATTGCTTGCACAACGTGGTGAAAAATCTAAATTAAGCCTTGAAGATTTATTCCAACAAATTCAAGAAGGCGAAATGAAAGAAATTAACTTAATTGTGAAAGCGGACGTACAAGGTTCTGTAGAAGCAATGGCAGCATCACTTCGCAAAATTGATGTTGAAGGCGTAAAAATAAAAATCATTCACACAGGCGTAGGTGCAATTACAGAATCTGATATTATTTTAGCTTCTGCATCAAATGCAATCGTGATTGGATTTAACGTACGTCCTGATGTAAACGCGAAACGTACAGCTGAATTAGAAAATGTTGATATTCGCTTACACCGCATTATTTACAAAGTAATCGAAGAAATTGAAGCAGCAATGCAAGGTATGCTGGATCCTGAATTCGAAGAAAAAGTAATTGGTCAAGCAGAAGTTCGTCAAACATTCAAAGTTACTAAAGTTGGAACAATTGCAGGCTGTTATGTAACTGATGGTAAAATCACACGTGATAGCGGCGTACGTATCATTCGTGATGGGGTAGTTATTTTCGAAGGACAGCTTGATACGTTAAAACGTTTCAAAGATGACGTAAAAGAAGTTGCACAAAACTATGAGTGTGGTATCACAATTGAAAGATATAATGATCTTAAAGAAGGGGACATCATTGAGGCGTACATTATGGAAGAAGTGAAGCGATGATTATCGCTTCACTCTCATTTGAGTGTATGATTTATGATGTGCATTCTTTAAAAGAGAAACGAGCAATTTTACAGCGTATTTTAACTCGTGTGAAACAAAGGTACAATGTATCTGTTTCAGAAGTTGGACACCAGGATGTATGGCAACGTACAGAAATTGCAATCGTTTCCGTATCCTCAAATCGTGTTGTCTGCGAAAAAGAAATGAATCGTGTACTTGCGTATGTTGACTCGTTTCCTGAGGTTGAACGTACGATAACACAATTGGAATGGTATTGAATGAGGTGATTAGTTATGAAGCTACGTGCAAATCGCGTGGGCGAGCAAATGAAAAAAGAACTAGGCGAAATTATCAGTCGCAAAATTAAAGATCCACGTATTGGTTTTGTGACGGTAACAGATGTGCAAGTAAGTGGGGATTTACAGATTGCCAAAGTATATATTTCTGTTTTAGGAGACGAACAACAGAAAGAAAATACATTAAAAGGCTTAGCGAAGGCAAAAGGATTTATTCGTGCTGAAATTGGGCAGCGTATTCGTCTTCGTAAAACACCTGAAATTACCTTTGAATTTGATGAGTCTATCGCTTATGGACATAGAATTGATACGCTTTTACATGAAATTAATAAAGACGGTAAACGTGAATAATAATGGATAGACATTTGTCTATCCATTTTTTCAATGGAAAGTAAGTTTGTCATACAAGTGCATGTTCAAAAAGGAGGATAAAGAGAGTCCACTATTTTGAGGAACAGAAGCTAGGGGGGCCTACATCAGTACCGGTCTGGCGACGCAGGCGAAGAAATGCGATAGCTACCTTTACCGGATTTTTTGAACATCATCTACAAAAGTATAACGATGAGGTGAACATATGGAAGGTGTATTATTGTTACATAAACCAAAAGGAATGACATCACACGATTGTGTATTTAAGTTAAGAAAGATATTGCGTGAAAAGCGAATTGGCCATACAGGGACATTAGACCCAGATGTAACAGGAGTATTACCAATTTGTGTAGGGCGCGCTACAAAGATTGCGCAATTTTTAACAAGTGAAACAAAAACATATGAAGGTGAAGTTACACTAGGATTTTCGACAACGACTGAAGATGCTTCTGGTGAAGTAGTGGGAAAACAGGATGTAAATCGTGTAATTACACGTGCGGAAGTGGAAACTGTATTAGCGGAACTAACGGGTACAATTGAGCAAGTACCTCCTATGTATTCAGCTGTAAAAGTAAACGGAAAGAAACTATACGAATACGCAAGAGCGGGGCAAGAAGTTGAACGTCCAGTTCGTGTAATAACAATTCATGAATTTGTGTTACTTGATGATCGTGAGGTATTTGAAGGGAAGAATATTTCATTTCGCTTCCGCGTTACATGTAGTAAAGGAACGTATGTGAGAACATTGGCGGTTATGATTGGAGAAAAGTTAGGATTCCCAGCACATATGTCACATCTTGTGAGAACAGCTTCAGGAGAATTTTTGTTAGAAGATTGCATATCATTTGAAGAAATTGAAGAAAACATGCAAAATGGAACAGTAGAGTCTATTTTTATCTCAATCGATGAAGCGTTAAGTAAATTTCCAAAAATGGTTGTAGATGAAAAACAAGCGGAAAAAATAAAAAATGGTATGTTTTTAAAGAATGAACTGCAAGTGACAGCGCCGTTTATTACAGTATTTGATAAAAATGAACGTTGCTTAGCAATTTACGAACATCATCCAAAACACCCTGGCATGTTAAAGCCAATGAAAGTACTTGTGAATAATCAGGAACTAAAGCTATAATGAATTATTGGAAGGATTATTACAGAAAAAGGTGAATTCAAGCGTGAAACTCATTCATTTAACTCATCCACATGAACAAAATAAAATAGAATTACCACCTACTGTAATGGCATTAGGATTTTTTGATGGCATTCATTTAGGGCATCAACGTGTGATTCGCACAGCAAAAAAAATAGCGGATGAAAGAGGATGTAAAAGTGCTGTCATAACGTTTCATCCACATCCATCTGTTGTCTTAGGGAAAAAGGAAGCGCATGTGGAGTATATTACACCGCTACGTATTAAAGAAAAAGTAATTGCAAGCCTAGGGATTGATATGTTATATGTGGTGAAATTCGATGAATCATTTGCTGGATTGTTACCACAACAGTTTGTAGATGAATATATTATTGGGCTAAATGTAAAGCATGTAGTAGCAGGATTTGATTATTCATATGGACGTTTAGGAAAAGGGACGATGGAGACTTTACCATTTCATGCAAGAGGGGAGTTTACACAGACCGTGATTGAAAAAGTTGAATTTCAAGAAGAAAAAGTAAGTTCCACAGCATTACGAAAATTGATTCGAAATGGAGAAATGGAACAAATCCCATCTATTTTAGGTAGAGCTTATACAGTAGAAGGAATGGTTGTTCACGGAGATAAACGTGGACGTCAAATTGGTTTTCCAACAGCTAATGTAGCTTTAAGTGAGGAGTATCTTCTGCCGCCTGTTGGTGTGTATGCAGTAAGATTAAAAGTTCATGGTGAGTGGCATGATGGTGTATGTAATATCGGTTATAAACCAACTTTTAAAGATGATGAGCGTAATCTGTCTATTGAAGTACATCTATTCCATTTTAATGAGGATATATATGATCAGGTTGTTACTGTTGAATGGCACATGCGTATTCGAGAAGAGAAAAAGTTTAATGGCATCGATGAGTTAGTTGCTCAAATTGCCAAAGATAAAAAAACAGCACAAGAATATTTTAGCACAACAAAGAATATACTTGCTTTTTCCAATGAAAAGTAGTATTCTATGTTATGTACTTTATGACAACCATTGCTTGGCATTGCGACTCACCGACGCTTGCTAGGTAATTGGGGGTTTAATTATTAGGAGGTGAAATAGGATGGCTTTAACACAAGAGCGTAAAAATGAAATCATTGCACAATTTAGAACTCATGAGACTGATACAGGTTCTCCAGAGGTTCAAATTGCTGTCCTAACGGAGCAAATTAACACTCTAAACGAGCACTTACGTACTCACAAGAAAGATCATCATTCACGTCGTGGTCTATTAAAGATGGTTGGTAAACGTCGTAACTTACTTACTTACCTTCGTAATAGCGATATCACACGTTACCGTGAATTAATCACAAAGCTTGGCTTACGTCGATAGTCAAAGAAGCGGGAATATTCCCGCTTTTTTGTTAGGTAAAAATATATCTTTTACTCTTAATAGCTTACTTAAATTTCGGTAATACTAGAGGAAGAATATTGTGATATATTATCCATTTACATAGAAGAATTGAATATTTTAAATTGAGAGGGGTACTTAAATGAGTCAAGAAAAGCAAGTCTTCTCGATAGATTTAGCTGGTCGTCAGCTAACAATTGAAACAGGCCAGCTTGCAAAACAAGCAAACGGGGCAGTATTAGTAAGATATGGCGACACAGCGGTTCTATCTACAGCAACTGCATCAAAAGAGCCAAAAAATGTAGATTTCTTCCCACTTACAGTAAACTATGAAGAACGTTTATATGCAGTCGGAAAAATCCCAGGCGGTTTTATTAAACGTGAAGGTCGTCCAAGTGAAAAAGCAATTTTAGCAAGTCGCTTAATTGACCGACCAATTCGTCCACTTTTCGCAGATGGCTTCCGTAATGAAGTGCAAGTTGTCAGCATCGTTATGAGTGTTGACCAAGATTGTTCTTCTGAGATGGCAGCTATGCTTGGTTCTTCATTAGCGTTATCGATTTCAGATGTTCCATTTGAAGGACCAATCGCTGGTGCAACAGTTGGTCGCATCGACGGCGAATTCATTATTAACCCAACGGTAGAACAACAAGAAAAAAGTGATATTCACCTTGTTGTAGCTGGGACAAAAGATGCAATTAACATGGTAGAAGCAGGGGCTGATCAAGTACCTGAAGAAATAATGTTAGAAGCGATTATGTTTGGTCATGATGAGATTAAACGTTTAGTTGCTTTCCAAGAAGAGATTGTACAAGCAGTTGGTAAAGAAAAAACAGAAGTGAAATTATATGAAGTAGATGCTACAATCAATCAAGATGTACGTGAAATGGCAGAGAAAGATATGCATGCTGCGATTCAAGTACATGAAAAACATGCACGTGAAGATGCAATTAACGAAGTGAAAAAGCGTGTGATTGAGCACTATGAAGCAAATGAAGCTGATGGAGAAACATTAGGACAAGTAAATGAGATTTTATATAAAATTGTAAAAGAAGAAGTACGTCGTCTTATTACAGTTGAAAAAATCCGCCCGGATGGACGTAAAGGTGATGAAATCCGTCCTTTAGCATCAGAGGTAGGTATTTTATCTCGTACGCACGGTTCTGGTTTATTTACACGTGGACAAACACAAGCGCTTAGTATTTGTACGTTAGGTGCATTAGGCGATGTGCAAATTTTAGACGGTCTTGGTGTAGAGGAATCAAAACGTTTTATGCATCACTATAACTTCCCATCCTTTAGTGTTGGAGAAACAAGACCAATGCGTGGACCTGGTCGTCGTGAAATCGGTCACGGTGCATTAGGTGAACGTGCGCTTGAACCAGTTATTCCATCTGAGCAAGACTTCCCGTATACAGTTCGTCTTGTATCAGAAGTATTAGAATCAAATGGTTCTACTTCACAGGCAAGTATTTGTGGAAGTACGTTAGCTATGATGGATGCAGGTGTTCCACTTAAAGCACCAGTTGCTGGTATTGCAATGGGACTTGTGAAGTCTGGTGAGCACTACACAATTTTAACTGATATCCAAGGTATGGAAGATCACTTAGGTGATATGGACTTTAAAGTAGCAGGTACAGCTCAAGGTGTAACAGCGCTACAAATGGATATTAAAATTGCTGGTTTATCTCGTGAAATTTTAGAGGAAGCATTACAACAAGCGAAAGTTGGCCGCATGCACATTCTAGATCATATGCTATCTGCTATTGCCGAGCCTCGTAAAGAGTTATCTGCGTATGCTCCGAAAATTATTACAATGACAATTAATCCGGACAAAATCCGTGATGTTATTGGACCGAGCGGTAAGCAAATTAACAAAATTATTGAAGAAACTGGCGTGAAAATTGATATTGAGCAAGATGGTACAGTCTTTATTTCTTCTATTGATCAAGAGATGAATGAAAAGGCGAAGAAAATCATCGAAGATATTGTTCGTGAAGTACAAGTAGGCGAAATTTACTTAGGAAAAGTAAAACGCGTTGAAAAATTCGGTGCTTTCGTTGGATTATTTAGTGGTAAAGATGGACTTGTTCATATTTCTGAGCTTGCACTTGAACGTGTAGGTAAAGTAGAAGACGTTGTGAAAATCGGTGACGAGATTTCAGTAAAAGTTATCGAGATTGACAAACAAGGCCGTGTAAACTTGTCTAGAAAAGTATTGCTAAAAGAAGAGCAAGAAAAAGAAGCGGCAAAAGAAGAAGCTTCAAAACAAGAAAATATACAAGAACAGAAGTAAGTAAAAAAGCCAGGGTTCCTGGCTTTTTTTGTTAAATAAAAATACATTCGATGCATAGATTTTTATTAGTGAAAAGGTATAGTTTTCATAATAACGCTCAAATTAACAAGGATAAGAAGAAAATGGATTTTTCTTATGTGTATAGTTAATGGGAGGGTTTATATGAGAACTCGTATATTTGTATTCATATCTATATTCTTTCTTTGTATGGGTTTATGCTCATATTCAGCGCTAGCAAATGATGATCTTTATGAAGAAATTCAGAAACAAGCGAAGCAATATTCAATTGCACCGCAAAATGCGATAATTGATAAGATTTGGAAAGCGACGCCAGGGTATAATGGTAAAGAGGTTGATATTGAAGCGTCATATAATAACATGAAGAAAATAGGGAGGTTTGATGAGAAGCAACTTGTATATCGGGAAGTGTCACCAAGCACGCATTTAGAAGATTTATCGTATTCTCCCATTTATCGTGGGCATCCACATAAAAAAATGGTAGGATTAACGATAAATGTGGCGTGGGGAAATGAGTATCTTCCGCGTATATTAGAAACATTGAAAAAGCATGATGTAAAGGCAACGTTCTTTTTGGAAGGACGCTGGGTAAAAGAAAATTTAAGATTTGCAAAAATGATTGTAGATGCAAAGCAAGAAGTAGGAAATCATTCTTATACGCATCCGGATATGAAAACGCTGTCTAGAAATCAAATACAAGAACAATTACAAAAAACGAATCAAATTATTGAGGCAGCTACAAGTCAAAAAGTACGATGGTTTGCACCACCAAGTGGAAGTTTCCGCGATGAAGTTGTAGAAGTGGCGGGCGGATTGAAGATGGGGACTATTATGTGGACAGTTGATACAATTGATTGGAAACGTCCAGAGCCTGAAGTGCTTCTTCAGCGTGTGATGCGGAAAGTACACCCAGGTGCAATTGTATTAATGCATCCGACACCTCCAACAGCTGAGGCGTTAGATACGATGATTTCACAGTTGAAAAAACAAGGGTATAAAGTAGGGAATATTACAGAATTATTAGATGAAAAACGCATTGATTAAATACATTTACATGACATTCATGTTCAAACTTGTTATCATTAAATAATAGCAATTATTTAGAGAAACTGGCATTAGGAGGAAAGTTTTTGATTAAAAAATATACTTGTAAAAATGGTGTAAGAATCGTTATGGAGAATATACCAACTGTTCGTTCTGTTGCAATTGGTATATGGATTCATGCAGGTTCAAGAAATGAAAATGAAAAAAACAATGGAGTTTCGCACTTTTTAGAGCACATGTTTTTTAAGGGGACAGAGACGCGTAGTGCGAGAGAAATTGCAGAGTCATTTGATAGTATTGGTGGTCAAGTGAATGCATTTACTTCAAAAGAATACACGTGCTATTATGCAAAGGTACTTGATGAGCATGCAAAATATGCACTAGATGTGTTAGCTGACATGTTCTTCAATTCCACATTTGATGAAGAAGAATTGAAAAAAGAGAAGAACGTTGTATTTGAAGAAATTAAAATGTATGAGGATACGCCAGATGATATTGTGCATGACATGTTAACGAAAGCGACATATGAAACGCATCCGCTTGGATACCCAATTTTAGGTACAGAAGAAACGCTTGAAACATTTACAGGGGATACATTACGTCAATATATAAAAGATCATTATACACCTGAAAATGTTGTAGTTTCGATTGCTGGAAATATTGATGAAACATTTGTTCAAACAGTGGAACAATATTTTGGCAACTACGAGGGAACAACAAATCGTGAACAAGTACATAGTCCGATTTTTCATTTTAATAAAGTGACCCGTAAAAAGGAAACAGAGCAAGCTCATTTATGTTTAGGATTCCAAGGATTACAAATGGGACATGAAGATATTTATAACTTAATTGTATTAAATAATGTATTAGGTGGCAGTATGAGTAGCCGCTTATTCCAAGAAGTACGTGAGCAACGAGGATTAGCATATTCAGTGTTCTCTTATCATTCTTCATATGAAGATACAGGAATGTTAACACTTTACGGTGGTACAGGAAGCCAACAATTAGATACTTTATATGATACAATGCAAGAAACGTTAGAGACATTGAAAAATACAGGTATTACAGAGAAAGAACTTGTTAATAGTAAAGAGCAGCTTAAAGGAAATCTGATGTTAAGTTTAGAAAGTACGAATAGCCGTATGAGTCGCAATGGAAAAAATGAATTGCTCCTTAGAAAACATCGTTCGCTTGATGAAATTATTGAGAGTGTGAACAAGGTTACCAAAACAGATGTGGATCAATTGATTCGCAGTATATTTACAAATGAATTTTCCACAGCGCTAATTAGTCCGAATGGAGAGCTTCCAAAAGGAATGAAATAAGACGAAATAACCGTATCTCGTACGAGGAGATACGGTTATTTTTATGTACTAAGCTTTTTATAAGTATAACAGATTTTGAATGCTAGGGAGAGGAGTTCATTTTCTTGGTATTTTTTAGAGACGTGTAGAATACGTACTTATTATAGGCTAGGATTTGAGGATGTTGTATGGAAGATGTTCGTAAAGGGGAGAATCATATGCGTTTAAGTGAATTAAGTGGAAAAGAGATTGTGGACTTGGAGCGTGCGGAAAAAATGGGAGTTTTAGGTCATGCTGATTTAGAAATAAACGAGAAGGATGGGAAAATTCAAGCTCTCATTATACCGGTGGGAAAATGGGGTGGGTTTAAAAGGGAGCAGCAAGAAGTTCGTGTAGAATGGAACCGTATTAAAAAGGTCGGTCATGATATGATTATCTTTGACCTTGCAAGCCGCCCAAGCTCACAGTAAAAGATAACCATTTTGGTTGTCTTTTTTTTATTCCACTATTCACAGGCAAGTAATACTCCTACCTCAAGATTCAGTAAAACAAAGAAGATAGGTTGGAAGATAAACTGTCGGTAAAGGTCCAAGTGATGAAGCCTAATAATCGGTGGGAGATGTCGTTGATTATAGTTTCGCTTTATTGGAACAGGTGTAGCACGTTCAAATGAAAATGGAGTGAGGGAGTAGTAGTTAAGTAATGAGGAAGAGTGTAACTCTAATGGAAGTTTTATCTTATAGAATTTCACATATTTAGAAATATTGAATGCTTTTTGTTTTTCAATCACCTCTAACTCGTACGGTACATATTATGTGGAGGAAAAAGAAAAAGTAGGCACTTTTCTTATAAATGAAAGAAAAAGAAGGTGAAGTAGGGAATGTTGACTGAGATGCACATTGCTGTCATAGGAGGAGATGCAAGGCAGCTAGAAGTGATTCGTAAGTTGGTTGAACTTGATGCAAAACTTTCATTAGTAGGATTTGATCAACTGGATCATGGTTTTACAGGGGCAGCAAAAGAGAGTATGCAAGATCTAGATTTCACTTCTTTAGATGCAATTATTTTGCCGGTAGCAGGAACAAATGCAAAAGGAGAAGTAGATACTATTTTTTCAAATGAAAAAGTTGCGCTTACGAAAGAACAGATTGAAAAAACACCAGCAAACTTTACTATATATTCAGGAATTGGTACACCGTATTTAGAAAATATTACATCTACAACAAATCGAAAACTTGTGAAACTATTCGATCGTGATGATGTGGCGATCTATAATTCTATTCCAACGGTAGAAGGAACATTAATGATGGTTATTCAACATACAGATTATACAATTCACGGTTCGAATGTAATGGTTTTAGGATTTGGTAGAACTGGAATGAGTGTAGCGAGAGCTTTTCAATCACTAGGAGCTCATGTCAAAGTAGGAGCACGACGTTCAGAACATATCGCTCGTATTTCGGAAATGATGTTTTCTCCTTTTTATATGCAGGATATTGAGAAAGAAGTAAGTGATGTTGATATTGTCATTAATACGATTCCGCACCTCGTTGTAACGGCAAGGGCTATTTCTAGGATGCCAGCTCATACGTTGATTATTGACTTGGCTTCTAAGCCTGGTGGTACGGATTTTCGTTATGCAGAGAAACGAGGGATTAAAGCCTTGTTAGCACCCGGTCTTCCAGGAATTGTTGCACCAAAAACAGCAGGGCAAATTTTAGCGAATGTTCTTTCTCAGTTATTAACGGCAGATATGATGGCAAAGGAGGAGAATGGAAAATGAGTTTAAAAGGAAAACGAATTGGGTTTGGATTTACAGGATCACATTGTACGTATGCGGAAGTTATGCCGCATGTAGAGAAACTAATTGTAGAAGGAGCAGAAGTGCTGCCGGTTGTTTCATATACTGTACAAACAACAAATACTAGATTTGGTGAAGGAGCAGAGTGGATTGAACGGATTGAAGAGATAACAGGAAATAAGGTTATTAATTCTATTGTAGGCGCAGAACCACTCGGTCCTAAAATTCCATTAGACTGCATGGTGATTGCTCCATTAACAGGGAATTCAATGAGTAAATTTGCCAATGCAATGACAGATTCTCCTGTATTAATGGCAGCAAAGGCGACGCTTCGGAATGGAAAACCAGTTGTGTTAGCTGTTTCAACAAATGATGCTCTTGGCCTTAATGGTGTAAACCTAATTACACCAACAAGATGACGACAAAAAGCAAACGTTTATTTGTCGTCATCTTGAGGGAGCTTAGGGTAAAGCACAAGTTTAAAATCGTCGAGTCTTTGCCATTTTTCTTTCGTATAAACAGCCTTTTCTAAAACTGACTTTAGGAGGCTGTTCTTTTTTTGTGGATCATCTGTTTTGAAATATAGATCTAACACATGCTCGACTTGAGGAATTGTATCTTTCTTCACTTTTTCCTTTGTTATTTCTGTTTTAATTTCTTTTCTGAGGTTTTCTATCGTTTCAGTAATCTCATTAATACGATTGGAAACAACATTAGAACGTTCTAAAAACATATCAACAGTATAAACACCACGCTCTAATAAATCGTGTAAATTATTTTTTTGTTTTTGGACATCCACTAACTCTTTTTCAAGTTTTCGTAAAGCAGCCTCGTTCATTTGAATAATTTGTGTTTCTTTTGTGCTTTCATCCTGCTTATTTTTTTCAAAATCAGCTTTATAATTGATGTACCATTCTTTTAATGCTTCGAGTAAACGTTTTTCGATTAGTTCTGTATAACTGGATTTATTTTCACAACCACGATGTTTACAATCCATTGTATGTTTTCGATTTTTTGGATATCGTTGTACCATGCTGTATCCACATTTTCCGCATCTGATAATCCCAGCTAACGGATTCTTTAATCCATTCGTATTATAAGGAACGTGATACCTCGTATTTAATTTCTCCTGTGCTTTTTCGAATAAGCTTTCTGGGATAATCGGATCATGTTTTCCATCCGCAATAATCCATTCTGATTTATCTTGTCTAGTGCAACTACGTTTCGTTGCATCCGGACGTTTCACTTCTTTTCTTTTTTGCCATGTTACCTTTCCAATGTAAACATTATTTTTTAACATGTCTAATATACTGTATGGGTTCCAATCGTTACCTAACTTACTTTTGTAGCCAAGCTGATTTAATTTGTTCGTAATGACGGAGGCTCCCATATCCTCATTTGCATACCATTCAAATATCATTCTCACAACAGAGGCTTCCTCTGAATTAATAGTTAATGTGCGCTCACGTTTATTCAAACGGAGGATATCATATCCGTATGGTGCATGCGTACCAAGGTAATTGCCAGCCTCTA
The DNA here is from genome assembly GCF_000161455.1 of Bacillus pseudomycoides DSM 12442. Taxonomy (GTDB): domain Bacteria; phylum Bacillota; class Bacilli; order Bacillales; family Bacillaceae_G; genus Bacillus_A; species Bacillus_A pseudomycoides. Next base: position 3,141,327 of record NZ_CM000745.1, on the reverse strand, counting down.
CACTTGCAATACGACCACGTTGCATACGGCGAGTAATAATCTTTAACTCTTTACGTGCCATAAACGCCTCAAATTCACTGTATTCTTCGTCCCACTCATCGTTAAGGTCATAAGTCTTTCTAGGTGTCATAATCTTCGTATTGGAGCGTTTAAATGTCTCTAAGATGATTCCTTGCTCTTTCATACCGCCACGTCCTAAACGGTCCATATCCATACATAGAACAACGTCATATTTGTTATCTTCAATTTCTTCGAGTAGTGCCAACATCTCAGGACGTTTCACTAAGCTCTCCCCAGAAACGATTTCCTCACGAACGGATAAAACATCTAAATTTAGCTCTTTAGCTATTTTCAGCAGGGTAGTGCGGTGCTTTGCTAAAGTTTCACCTTCACCACGTGCTTCGGCTTCTAGATCAGCGCGTGATTTACGTAAGTAGATTGCGGTTTTCATGGCAGTACCTCCTATATTTAGTATTAATTATACGAAAAGTAAATAAGATAAATTATAAAAATTCAATGTAGTTAAGTAGAAGTTATAGTTTTTATTATGTAATTAGACATGTTTGTGAAAAAACATTTAGCAAATGACTAGCTAGCAGCTGATTTTCATAATGCAACAAGCGTTGCTCAGCAGTATGAAATGAAACATTGAAAGTTTTTGCAATGAGGTATATCGATTCTTTTCTTGTTTCGGGAAGGTTTAGTGTCCTTAACATAAAAGTAGGAATACAAAAATGTAGCTTGAAATTGTTTGCTTTTGCTTCTTGGTAGTCTAAAAATAATTTCGGTATGTATAGCTGATTTCCTACATGGAATAGAACATGGCAAAGCTCATGACCAAAGTCCTCCCATTGTTGATAAGCCATGTTTCGATTATCAATAATAATACTGGGCAAATTATTTTTACAAATAGCACGACTTCCAAATGGAGCAAAATGTAACCAAATATTTAGTTTTTGGGCAATTGTTATCATATCAATTTGTTCTGGAATAAAGATGGATAAAGAATGATACAAATTTTTAATATAATCTTCGATTTGTGTTGTGTAGTAAGGCTGTGTTTTATGCATATCATTTCACTCCATTGTTAAAAATGCAAACGTATGTTCTTATTTTGCTGTAAAAAGAAAAGCCCGTGAAGGGGGCTTTAAAAATATATAAGAATTATAGGAACAATTAACCATTCCTGTTCAAATAAATACACGCAATACAGCGTGTATTTATTTAGGTTATTTAATTAATTTTGTTTATCCCCAGGTTTACGATTTTTCTCCTTACTTTTAATAAACTCCCAAAACTGTTTAAGTTCTTCTTGTTTATCAGGAGAAGCATCTTTGATGTCTTTAAACCAAAGTCCTAGATCGGGATCTGTTAAAGGATTATAGGTATAAGTGTCTCTAGTTGTATTTTTAGTAATATCTCTACCTAAAAGATAGTCAGTTGAAACCTCAAAGAAATCAGCAAACTTATTTAACGTGTCATAATCAGGTTTTCTGTTTCCATTCTCATAACCTGATATTGTTGATTCAGCCAGATTTAATTTTTGCCCTAACTCTTTCATAGTTAGGTTATTTGTCTTTCTTAATTTTCTTAAATTCTCTCCAATCATAGGAATCCTCCTATTCATCTTCTAAGATTAATTATACTTTGCAAAGTGCAAAATTTGAAATGAATTGACAAAAACTTTGCGAAACGCGTTGATACTTTGCATAATGCGTAGTATATTTTGGATAACAACACATTATGCGTAGTTTTAGGTGGTGATAAAGAAGTGATTGGACCAAAAGAAATGCGTATGAAATTTGGAATAAGTATTGAAGAAGCTGCAAAGAATCTCGGTATTTCTGGTGGCTATTTGTCACAAATTGAAAACGGACAGCGGCAGGTCAGCGCAGAGAGAGCTGATCAAATTGCAAAGTTATATGGAAAGAAAAAAGAAGATATTTTTTTGTCTACGCGCTATTCAGTTTGCAAAGTTTTAGAGTGATAAAAAATAAAGGGGTTTGAATGCTAATGCAAATTTATGTCCGAATAACGAAAGAAGGTGAAAAAATGTCAGCACTTCCAATGGCAGTACCAACAGATCAGCAGCATACAAATGTAAAAAGCACTTCAAGAGGTGACACCATGAGCCAACAAGAAGAATATTCAGCTTCTTATGAGTTTGGAAAAACGAAAGTTTATATTGTGGCTCCTGAACCTAAACCACAAAAGGAAATTGATAAAATCCTTCGAGCATATTACGAGGCTGGTTGGGCCATCATCAAAGAAATGCAAGCAAAAGAAAGTATCGAGGATTAATTCCTCTTTTTTACATAAAAATAGACAAGTTATGTATTCTATAAACTTTATTGTAATCCTTTGACAACTTAATACGGAGGCGAACAAATATGGGAACAAGTATATATTGCAATTCGTCTATAGGTGGATTGCTACGTAATGCTAGAGAATGTTGTGAAAATGCACATTATCGAACAAAGAAAGGTCTAGCAGAGTATCTCGGCATTACTTACGAACGTTTAAAAAATATTGAATCTGGTTTTTCTAAAGTGCCTTTTGAATTAGCAATGGATTGGTGTGATGCAACAGGAGCACCATTAAATAAACAGGCAATTAAACATATTTATGGTGTAGGATTACCACCAACAGATCCTCGTTTAACGAGCGATGTAAATTTACAACTTATGAATTACATCAAGCAAGCCGAAGAGGGGATTGCGGCAACGAAGGAAATCATGAATTTACAAATTACAACACGTTCATGGAAGTTGGGCGAAAAGGAGAAACATGAATACGCAGTTCATGCAAAAGAAATCTTCGATACAATCCAAGCTACTCAATGTGTAGTACAAGCTCTTGAACAAGTACACTTTGGCATTATGGAACAAATACAAAAAAGCTGGTTGCAAAAGGCTATGTCAGAAAACGTTATTATTCAATCGGTGGATAGCTTAATGACTTTAACAAAAGTTTTGTAAAGGAGGAAATGTAAGTGACAGTAGATTACAAGAATCCAAGCTTAAGAGAATATAAGGAACTAATTCGTTATGATGCAAAGTTAACTGGTGAAATAAAAATAGCTAAAACATTTGGTGATGATAAAAAGTTAGGAGAATTACAACAAGAGAAAAAGTTAGTGGGAATTCGAATCAAAATTATTGAGGCATCATTTACTTTAAAACATAAATGGGCAAAAGAAAAAGCTACCGCCTAGACAACAGTAGCTCGCAATAAATTCTACAAAGTAATTATACCATTTTATTTATTATTTGGACAAGCCACTGTGCTTGTCGCTATGACCAGAAAGGATTGTTACCCAACCCCCTTTAAAGATATCCCTTTCTGGTTGTAACGATGCGTACAGCATCCATTTACATAGAAAAGAGGTGAAAACCATGACAACTGAATACTATTGTCTGCATGATCTTGTTCTTCTAGGAGACTTTTCGTTTACAAATGAACTTCATGATTGCATGAATACATGCATTTACAACATGTTCAACGCTAAATCTCATGAGGAAGCGAATTATTGGGAAGAAGAGCTTAATCGATGTGTAAAAGAGTTTAAGATGCTTCGTGAAGAAAAGGAGGAACATGAAGTATCTAAAAGTTATTGTGTGATTATTAAAGGATCTCGTTCTAAAGGTGTTAACGCTTCGCTGGTAAGTCGTAGGAAATAAAAAAATCTATCACTTTGCCGAGTGATAGATAAATAGTGGTTGGTAAATTTTAGTTAAGTTAATTATACCAAATCATAAACGTTATAACAATGGAGTGTATTGTATGCTTTTAGACAAAACATTACATAGAGTGTTGTTAAATCCTAAGATTGTCCAACAGGTAACGTCAGAACAGCACCTTGCTTATTTAGTACAGCAATATCTAAAAAAGGTTATAAAAATTATCGCTTATTACGTATAGAGGACGGGTTTGCGATATGTAAACGGGAGGATGAATAACATGGCAGTTTTTAGACCAGTTCAAGTTTCATTTTGGCAGGATGCAAAAGTTATTGAGGAGATGACTCCGGAAGATAAATTATTTAATCTGTATCTTCTTACAAACCCATGTACTACTCAAATTGGTGTGTACCAAATCACCAAAAAGCAAATGGATTTTGATTTAGGTTACTCCATGGAAAGTGTTAATTCACTCTTAGATCGTTTTGAAAACCATCATAAATTAGTTAAGTATAATCCAGAAACACGCGAACTAGCAATTATCAATTGGGGTAAATATAACCTTAATAGAGGCGGTAAACCAATTGAAGATTGTGTTCGCAAAGAACTTGATGGAGTAACAGATATTAGTCTTATTAGCTTAGTAACTCCAAAAGTTAAAAATGATAAAATTCGTGCTATTTTCGAAGAGTTTCTTGCTGTTCACGATACGTGCCACGATACGTCAACGATAAGTGGGGAAAAAGAAAAAGAAAAAGAAAAAGAAAAAGAAAAACAACAAGAAGAGCGCACGGACGTTGTTGAAGTTAACCCAATTTCTTTTTACGAACAAAACTTTGGATTCATGACACCTTTTATCGCAGAAGGAATTCTTGCGTGGGTAGATGATTTAAATGCAGAGCTAGTTGTTAAAGCAATGGAAATTTCTCTGGAAAAAAATACAAGAAACATGTCTTATGTAAATTCAATTTTAAGAGATTGGCATGTTAAAGGCTTTAAAACAGTAACTGATGTTGAAGTAGCCGACAAAGAGTTTCGTGCTAAACGAACAACACAAGTAAAACAACAGCCAGCATATCAATCTGTTGCTATGTCTGAATCTACTAAACAAGTATTGCAGCAACAAAAAGAGTGGAATCAAAATATCGCCACTGATGAAGAACTTGCAGCACTTAATCAACAGAATGGATGGATGCAATAATGAGTAACGACATCATTCGTAATTTGGAAGCGGAGCAAAGTGTTTTAGGCAGCATCATCATGGAAGGGGATTTGATAAAAGATTGTCAGTTAAAACCAAATCAATTTTCTCTTCCAACACATCAAGCCATTTTTAAGGCAATGAGAGAACTTGAAGACGTTGAAAGCCCTATAGATCTTGTGACTGTAGTTGAAAAATTAGATAGTTTTATAAATCAAATTGGTGACATTCAGTTTTTAGTTAATTTAGCTGAGGGCGTTTCAACAACAAAAAACTTTTCGTATCACGAGGGTCTTGTGATAGAAGCATGGAAAATGCGGCATGCTCAAGAGGTTGCTGGTGATTTATATAAGCGTCTTCAGAAAGACAAAGATATTAGTGCAATCGGCAATACAATCGATGAACTAAATGCGATAGAGGAAACGGGTTATTCAGGTGAGTTTGATTTAAAAGAAACGCTTGTTGGGCTATATAAGAAGATGCAAATCGATGTTGGCGATTTAACAGGTATAAACACTGGATATTACGATTTTAATCGAATGACCTCTGGATTACAGACAGGAGACTTAATCATTGTTGGTGCACGTCCAGCAATGGGGAAAACGGCATTTGTACTAAACGTTGCTTATCATGCAGCAAGTTCAGATACAGCAGTTGGAATCTTTTCACTAGAGATGGGAGAAGAACAATTGCTCAAGAGAATGATTTCTAGTGCCGGCAATGTTGATGCAACCAAAATGAAAAACCCTAAGAAACTTTGCAATATCAAAGACTGGGAAAACATCAGCCAAGCAATGGGATTGATTAACAATCTTCCACTGGAAATATACGATAAGGCAAATGTAACAATGCAAGAGATTTATGCAAAGACCAGAAAACTGAAACGTAAACATCCAGATAAAAAGGTATTAATAGCGATTGATTATTTACAGCTTATTGTTGGTGATCCAAAGCATAGAGGAAATCGTATGCAAGAGATTGGCGAGATTAGCCGGAAGTTGAAACTGATGGCTAGGGAACTGGATGTATGTGTAATTGCTTTATCACAGTTAAGTCGTGCTGTTGAAAGTAGACAAGATAAACGTCCTCTGTTATCTGATTTACGTGAGACAGGACAAATTGAGCAAGATGCTGATTTGATCGCATTTTTATATCGTGAAGATTATTACGATGCAGAAACAGCGAATAAAAACATAACTGAAATTATTCTGGCCAAGCAGAGAAATGGTCCTGTTGGTACAGTTGAACTTGCATTTATTAAAGAGTTTAGCAAATTCATTAATTTAGAGAGAAGATATGATAACCAACGGGAGGTACAGTGATGTTATTAAGACAGGAAGTTGAACGACGGAAATTGCTCATTATTCGTAAATTACTTAGTTTAGGGTTATCTGAAATAAACGAGAAAACATTAGATCAATTAACATTAACTCAACTTGAAGGGATTTTAACAACAGGCTTGCATGTATTGGAGGGACAGAGCGATGCCAAAGCAGCTAACAATATTTGATGTTGAGCCAGTAGTAGCATTTGATCCTAAGAAAGCGCATATTCATCGGTTGAATTCTCAAGTACGTTTTGCTGATGTGGTTGTTCAAATACCAAGCCAAGCAAGGGCAGTTGATGAGCTAAAGCTTACCACAGCTCCTAGTGAGAAATATGAAATGTTTGAGGAATATACAATTGGGATTTGGCGTTATAAGCGAGCGGAGGATAAACAATTTGAATGGGAAAAAGCCGAAGAACTTTGTAAGAAGGCAAGAGATAATAAAGAACCGATATCAATACGACTTCATCTATCCTTGGAACAATCATTTATTCCAGAAAACGTTGTGCAATATTTATAGGCAAATAAAAAAGCCGAGATTGCTCCCGACATAATTATTCGACAAAGTAATTATAACACATATAGGAGTGGTTTCGGTGGCAATTATCAAGGAAAACATTGCAGAAATGAAGGCTGAAATTTCATTAGTAGAAAATATGATTTATGTTGTGAAAGATGGACAAGTTCACCTAATAGAGCCACCCACAAGTGGTCACGGGGAACAGTCCTTTGTATATAAAAGTAGAAAAGTAACTCGTATGGATGAACGGAAGACGCAGTTGATTTAATACCAAATTTGAATTTTGTAGAAAAGCAGAATAAGGAAAGATGAGTAGATTATTAGCGAAATCCAACCCTAATCATTTCTTCATCCTCTATTTCAATTACGAATCTATATTCTTTATCTAATAACCAGTAATAAAAACTGACTGCATCAACGTCAGCTAGTGATTGGAATACATTATCAAGATTTGTACCTACTACAGGGATTTCATAGTTATCCCATAGTATAAAAATCTGTTCATTAAAATCTAGTTTGTGTGCTCTAATAAGGGAAATTAGTCGTTCTTTGTTTGGAACTACTAATTGATTGTCTATCTGTTCCCAATCTATTTTTCCAGAGACAGTTATAGGAAATGATTTTATTAAATTAGTAGCAATCTGCTGGCTTTTTCCCTGAGAGAAAATTAAAGTTTCGTCTCCTAGGGATTCAAGACATTCATTAAACAAAGGATTTGTATTATTCCTGTTTTTTGTTTTCAGTGCTCTTAACTTTTGTTGCATTTGCCATCGTCTTGAGGATCTATCATTCATTTTATCAATCCTTCTACAATTAATTAAGAATCAGTATAGCATATAGAAACAGTACTTAGGAAAGGAATTTTTTAAATTATGAACTAAACAAAAGCGTTATTTTATATTGAAAAATCCCTTGCAATTAAGGGGGATTTGGGTAAACCTTTATGGGGAGCTATTCTTTAGATAATGGGATTCTTACAGCTTCAAGTCTTTCGTATTCGATAGGACAATGAATAGGAAGTATGATGGACTCTAAAGTTTCGTTTGCTAGAGATTGTTTGAAAATTACTTCACCAGAAGGAGAGAAAAATGTAAATTGGATTTTCGTGTCAGGAGGAATTATTAATTTTGGTGATTTATTTTCCATGTTAATCAACTCCTAAAGTATTTGATTTTCTAAGAATTCCAAAGCGCATTCGATAAATATATATATGAATGCCTTTTCGAGAGCATTACTTTAGTAAATTGAGAAACTTAATAAAATAGTTATTTTGTAGCAAATAAAAAAGAGCACACATATAAATGTGCTCTTAGAAAAATAGGTTCTTATGAGAGAGGGTCTCCATACAATATCATATGCTTGTCTTATTTAAAGGTTCAAAAAATCAGCAAAAATGCTATTTGATATCTGACTTGTATATGTAAAAAGGGCATCTTTTTAAGATGCTCCTAGAAAGAGGGTTCTAATGCCTAATAGGTTTTCACTTATTTTTATATGTATACGTTGGTGTCGCTGTAAGCGTGAAAATTAAATAATTGAAATCACAATATGTATACGCAAAAAAGAGCACTGGTATGCAGTGCTCTTCAAAAGATAGGTGTCAAAGAACACTGAGCCAAAGTGCTCTTTGAATCAATGAGTAGTATAAGATATGCTAATCTCAAGAAGGTGTTAACAAAATTATAAAAAAGCCCTCTATAAAAGTAGAGCGTATGAGTGAATATGCCTCATTTCCATAAGTTACAGCTATGGTATAAACGAGATTTGAAATGTTATACAGGGATGAAAAGGATGAATAATAAAAAATTCATTTTGGTATTTAGATTTTTGTATCAGAAAAGAGCACTTTCGAATAGTGCTCTTTAAGGAGCTAGTTAACATTTGTATGTAGATTATTAATATATGTGTGTATCAGTTAAAGGTGAAAATAAAAATTGCATTTTAAATAAAAGAGCAGCTAGCAAAAGCTAACTGTTCGGCTCCAAGGTATCTCCAAAAGGGGGACGGAGAAAGAAATTTAAATGAGTTTTGGCATACAGCCTATCTACATTATTGACGGAATACTCGTTAAATAAACGTGAGGATATTTTTAATAGTAGGATTTTAAAACACTTTTAATTTAGGGCTGATTCCAAAAAAGTGAAACACTAACAAAATATAATGTTATTAAAAGAGCAGTTCCTATAAGAATTCCTATGAGAACACCTATAAAAATCTTTGTCCATAAATTCTTCATCAATAGACCTCCTTTATGAAGAATATTAACATCTATCCAGAAATTGAACAAAATAATCCTTTTAAAAATTACTAAGACGAAAGAAAATGATATAATAATAGAAATTAAATATTTAGTCCTACTGGAAGAACCAGCGGATATCAAACTATTAAGAGTAATAACAATATTGCTCTGTGGTTTGGTGTCCGCTTTTTTTATTTTCATTAATAAAATAGACAAGGAGTGTTTATATATATGACACAATTGACATTCTTACCAAAAATTGACCGTAAAGCAACACAATCTCGATTAGAAGAGGTTCTTGAAAACGTTCGTATTTATAGACAATTTGGGATGATTAGAAATGAAATGAAGGTTACAGCTTCAGGTGAGATAAGATATCATGGACCAACAAATGTAGTAGGGAAACCAGCTGAAGATGTTGCTTTAGCGAATATAGGATTAAGTATAAGAGAAGAAAGGTTAAAACGCCTATCTTTTCAGATCGACAAGGCATTAAGTAGGTTTAGTAAGAATCAAAGAGACATTATTATAAACGTTATTTAGAAGATGAAGAAGTTTTTGATTATATGGTTTATAACGAGATTGGCATGAGTGAGCGCACATATAGACGTAATAAGTCTAATGCTTTTTATAAACTAGCTTTCGCTCTGAGATTAGAAGCATATGAGGTAGAAAAGCATTATGGAGGGGGTGATCTATGAATTTTGTCCAACCTATTCGAGAGCCAGAGCAAATATAACAAATTAAAGAATATCTAAAGGAAAATAATGAACGCAATTATATTTTGTTTGTAATGGGAATTAATACAGGTTTACGTATTAGTGATATTTTAAAGCTACGAGTTGGTGATTTAAAAGGTAGTCATATTTCAATGAGAGAAAAGAAGACGGGAAAACAGAAACGTATTCAATTGACACCAGCATTAAAAAGAGAATTACGTTGGTATATCGAAGAAAGAGATGATAATGAGTACTTGATTAAGAGTCGCGAAGGAAAGAATAAACCAATCGGACGAAGTATGGCATATAAGATACTTAGAAGTACTGCAGCAGAGTTTGGGTTAGACGAAATAGGAACGCATACATTACGTAAGACATTCGGCTATCATATGTATATGCAAACGAAGAATATCGCATTGCTGATGGAGATATTTAACCATTCATCCGAAAGAGTTACATTAAGATACATAGGTGTTAACCAAGATGCAATGGATAAAGCTATGACCAGATTCAAAATATAGCAACATCCTTTTTATTTTTTTGTCTTTTATAGTTACCCATTTTTTATGTGTTGTGTAACTCAAAAAGGAAAGTGTTATGAAGCTATGGATATCAAGGGATTCAGCGATAGGGGCAGTTACACAAAATATAAGATATGGGTAAGTCATAAGGCAAAACAAAAAATACTAAGACATTTTTTTATAAATTAATATCTTCTTATTGAAGTGAATCTAGTCGGTGCTTTTAATAAGAGTATTTCCTATATTTTTAGGGGTGTCTCTCAAAGTGTATAATTTTGGTTATTTATTATGAAATTCAGTATACAATTATATTTTTATATAGTATGATTTAACGGTATTAAATTTATTAGGGAGGAAATAGATTATTATGAAAAAATTTGTAAAAGCAATGATATTATGTTTTGTTATTTTTGCTATTTATCCTACTACAAATGCTTTTGCAGCTAATACATATGTAGCTGGAACTGATGGAGAATGGAAGGAACTAGAAACAGTAGGAACGTGCCCTTCTAAAATATGGGTTTTTAACTTATATGCCGATAATGGAAACTCAATATATAATGGTTGGGTGAAATCTGGACAAGATTGGTATTATATTTCTAGACGTATTATGGTTGATCCAGGCAATAAATGCATTAATTCTACTACAAATGGATGGATGGTGATAGACCGTGGTTCTGCAGGAGAAAGATGGTATTTATTTGCTCCAGGAGGAAAATTAGTTCAAAAGTCAGGTTGGGAACAAAACGCACAAGGAAAATGGATGTATTTTATTCCAGGAGATTATGGACTTGCAACAAATGAATCATTAGTAATTGACGGGACAAAATACTATTTTGATAGCAACGGTTATATGAAATAATAGTGAAAAAGAAGAATACTTGAAGGAGTATTCTTCTTTTTTATTTTCGACAATGTCAGATATGGGTAAGTGAAGCGACGGTATAAAAAAGAAGCGTTGTTCGTTAAATGGACGTACCGCTCTATTACCATCAAGTTAAGAAATTCATTGAATAGTATCCGTTTTTATATAATTATTATTGATTTTGAAAAAATAAAAAATCGCCTTATTAAAGGCGATTCATAGTTTATTCATTTTGCATTTTTTTGATGAATAAGTATCTTTTTAAGTTAAATGCAATGTTCTACATTAACGTCTTTCTGGTTCTTTTTCTTTTCTTCTAAGACCGAATAAACCTACTAGTCCTAATAAACCAAGCCATGCCCAATTATTATTTTTACGATTATTATTCAAATCATTTGTTGTATTCACATTTCGAGTTCTAGTATCATAATTAACTCTATTCATGTTATCGTCATTAACTCGAGTTGTAATATTATTATTGTTAACTCTATCCGTATTATATCCATCGTATTCAGCATGGACGCTTGTACCAAAAACCAAAATAGTTAGTAATAGGGCACCTAAAATAGATGACAGTTTTTTCTTCATGGTTTTCCCTCCTTTCATATTTAGTAATGTCTCCAGTTCCTTTAGACAATATTCGTTTAAGAATATATAAATTCATTTGAGTTAAAATTATGATAAATATCTTTAATTTCTATTATTAAAAGTACTGATAATAATGGATTATGTTAATTGAAATATATGTGTTATTTATATGAATAATTTTTTTGTAGCAGTACATTCTATAAGGTGTAATTACTATATATGGGTAAGGTGTGCCTTATGAGTTATAAGAACTTATTTTCTTTAACCCGGAACATGGTTGGGAAAATTTTTTCTATAGTAAGAGTTGTTATTAAAAGTTTAATTTCTTTAAGGAGGAATATTTTAATGGGTGTTTTAAGTGGAAATCCACAAAATGAACCAATGCACTACGGAGAAGTCTTTGGGATTTGGAGTTATCTTGCAGCGGCACAAGGTGCAATTGCTGGATATCAAGTTCTTATTAACCACACAGGAGACGAGGATTTAAAGAAATTTTTAGAAAATCTTGTAGAGAATGATATCCAATCAGAAGTTGAAGAATTAAAAAATTTATTAAAATTAAATGGTGTTGCATTACCACCAGCACCTCCAGAAAGACCAGTTGCATCTATTGAAACGATTCCTCCAGGTGCTCGTATTAATGATGCAGAAATTGCAGCTAAAGTTTCCATGGATCTTGCTGCTGGATTAGTAGCATGTAGCCAAGCAATGGGACAATCTCTTCGAGAAGATGTAGGAATGATGTTTGGTCAATTCCATATGAAAAAAGCACAAGCTGGAGCTATATTACTTCGTCTGAATAAGAAAAAAGGTTGGATTATTCCGCCTCCATTACATGTTCAACAATCAGAACAAGCATAACACCTTAATAGAAATCCAATTTATTCTTTATGGTTGTTGCAGTGGGCTTGTCTAGGGAAATAAAGGTTATTGGCGAATTAAAATAAGTGGCAGAGTCGTGACCGCTTTTTGGCCGTAAATGTGCCGGTTGTTTTAGAATCACCATGTTATATTTGTATTGTGAGAAGTGGCGGAAAACACTTCTCACAAGGATACCTTTATAATTCTAAACGGCTTCATATTGACGGCATAATTTAAAATCCGTAACCAGCTTTAATGGTATTGATTGAATGATCTCGTTAATATAGGAGGGCTTTTTGCTCTTCTCTCAGGAACTTGATACTGTGTAGATGCAGTTGTGCAAACAACATTGGCTTCTTGAGAAAAGAATAAAACTTCATTTACCGTATTTAAATTACAAATTAATAAGTAGTGATATAGCATCCATTCGGGTGCTTTTCTTTGTTATATAGAAATTACACATTAAACTAGTGAACATTTGAATGAGACAAGCATATACTACTTGTACCTCATTAACTTTAGTAGCCTTGACTTTCGTTAATGGGATTCTCGTAATCCCTTAAAAGGAGCGCTCGCGGAAACGGGTGCTCTTTTTATTATATAAAGCGGATAGTTTTAACAGGAAGGAAGATAAATGATGGACGAAATACAACGATTTATTGCTAACAATACACATCAACTTGGATATATTATGGAAGAAGCTAGCAGGAAGTGGAAAGAGCAAGACCCTAAAGGCGCCTTGACAGTGGGACCATGTAAAGGAGTTATAGATTCTTATGGTAGTTATTATGATCTTTTAGAAAAGTTAGCATGCCTTCAAGAATGAAAGAACATTAAGCATAATGATTAAACCAATATCAATTATCCTAGGCGCTGCCGTTATCGGTTTAGCGTCTTATTTTATTGTGAGGAAGTGATGGGGTGTTTTGGTTAGGAGGTCTTATGGGATACTTCATAGGTACACTTGTTACTTTATTAGTAGTATATTTTGGTTATCGCATTGGTGAGGATAAAGAAGGTTAAGGGGTGAAGGAATGAACATTAATATTGAATCACTTAGAGAAGCCTTTAACAAGTTAGCGTATGAATTATATAAAGTAATCTCTCAGTTGTTTTCTAGCTACTGGGAACAAATTAAAGAACTTTCAGCAAAGTATATGGAGTATAAGTTGGAACGTCCAGAGCGTCCAGTATATGGATACGTTAAACATAAAGTAATAAGATCACAGGTTATGTATCGTAAGCCTATCTGTGTACGAGCAAGGATGGTGTGCTAATGATTGACTATATTAAACTCATAAGAGAAGGAAAACTTATGAAGTTCTACAAGTCTAAAGAGTGGAGAGAGCTAAGGCTTAAAGCTTTAAAGCGAGATAACTATGAATGTCAGATGTGTAAGTCAAAAGGTAAATACAAACCTGCTGAGAATGTGCATCATCTTAAAGAAGTAAAGACGCATCCACATTTAGCATTAGACTTGGATAACTTACAATGTTTATGCATTCGATGTCATAATGAAGTACATGATCGGTTAGATAAGATTGAGAAGAAAAAACCTAAGTTCTTGAATGAGGAACGGTGGTAGCTATGATTATTGTGGATGGTAGTTGGACATTCGATACTGACTTAATGATTCAATATGCTGATACTGATAAGGAAGAACGAACTTCATATGAACGTGACATGTTGAATCAGTTTAGAAAGTATTCTTACTGGCGTTACTGTCAGATAAGAGACTGTGTTAATCCAAGGAAGTGCAAACGACTTAAACTTATTGATGTAAGAGAAAGATCGCAAGATGAAGAGAAATTAAAATTTACTATAGATATTCTAAAGATTTCTAGTGAAGAAGTCTTTTTTATTTTAGATTTTATCGAAACATACTTTGAATTAGTTTCCTAAAACCCCCCCGGTCAAAAATTTTAGCTTTTTTTCTGGGGAACCATTCAACGGGGAGGGGACGTCGGAAAAAATATTTTTTGATTTTCTCACGTGAGGGGGAGGGGTGCACACAAAATACAGGGTGCATCCTTTTTAAATTCGTTTAAAACCGCCTCAAATTCGATGTATGGAAAGAGGTGGTGAATATGGATGAATAATAATGCGACACCTCAAGAAGTCGCTCACAGTGACTATTTAAGCGGTATGAAGTATAAGGACATTGCAGAAAAATATGCTGTTTCTATTAATACCGTAAAGTCATGGAAAAAGAGATATGGGTGGCAAAGAGAGGGTGCACACAAAGTTCAAAAGGTTGCACCTAAAAAAACAAGGGTGCACACAAAACCAAAGCCGAAAATAAACAAGCTAAAAGAGACTATCAAACAGGATTTAATGAACCAATTAGAAGAAAACGGAACATTTGGCGCACATTATACTGATTTAGTATCTGACTATATGGCACTTTGGGACATTAAAAACAATCTCATTCTTGATATAGAAGAAAGGGGTGTTGTTGTTGATTGGTTGAATGGAAAGCAAAGGGGCAAAAAGAAAAATGAAAGTATTAGTGAACTAAATAAAACGAATGCTCAAATGCTTAAACTTTTAGCAGAACTAGGATTGAAAGCAACAGAAGTAGATAAGGATGATGATGATGACGAAGACGAAGACGTATAATTATCACCCCTACATTGATGATTACATGAGAATGGTTGAAAATGGAGAAATTCAAGCTTGTAAAGAACAAAAACAGCTTATGGAATTTCTACGATGGAAATTAGATCAACCAAACGTTGTAATAGATGCAGAAGCAATTGAAAAATCAGTGAGTGTTCCAGCACCTTATTTTCCTTTTCAATTGTTCCCTTGGCAGAAGTTTTGCAATGCATTTATATTTGGCGTTCGTTATGATGATGGTCGATTGATGTTTGATCGCTTTTTTAATTTATTAGGGCGTGGTGCTGGTAAGAATGGTTGGATGGGTTATGATGGTTTTTTTATGCTGACATCACATCATGGAATACCAAACTACGATATTGATATTGTTGCAACATCAGAAGATCAAGCAAAAACCTCATTCGAAGATGTTTACAATGTTTTAGATGATCTAAAACATAAGAAAAAAATGAAGAAGAATTTTTATAAGTCTCAAACATTGATTCAACATAAACGTACAAAATCAAAAATGAACTACAATACATCAAATGCTAGAACAAAAGATGGTAAGCGTTCTGGTATTGTTATTTTCGATGAGATACATGAATATGACAATTACAAGAATATAAAGGTATTTACTTCTGGTCTTGGTAAAAAGAAAGATCCACGTATTTTCTATATTTCTACAGATGGTTATGTTCGTGGTGGTGTTCTTGATGATTTAAAAGAAGAAGCAAGAGCAGTATTAAATAAAGAGTTGCCAGATTCCACATTATTTCCGTTCATTTGTAAATTAGATGATCCGTCAGAAGTAGATAATGAAGAAATGTGGGAAAAAGCGAATCCATCATACCGATATAATCCATCTTTACAACAAAAAATGCGTCAAGAATACTACGATATGCAGAAAAACAGTTCATTACGTATTGAATTTATGACAAAACGAATGAATTCACCAGTTGAAGATTCTAGAAAAGAGGTTGCAACCTATGAAGATAGATTAGCAACAGATCAACCTTTTCCAGAGAATCTAAAGGGTATTGATGCAGTAGGCGGTATTGATTTTGCAGATGTTCGAGACTTTTGTTCTGTTGGTTTGTTATTTAAACATGATGGGAAAAGATATTGGATACAGCACACTTTCATTCATCATATGGCTTTAAAATTGCAAGATATCAACCCCGATATTATTGAAATTGCAAAAGAAAAAGGTTTATGTACGATTGTTTATGATAAATCCATTGATGCAGATCGTGTTGTAAATTGGTATTTAGAACAAGCAAAAATATTTAATATCAAGAAGGTCGCTTGTGATAGTTTCCGTGCTTCCATCTTAGAGGAGAAATTCAAGGAAACGGGGATTCCTTTAGAAGTTGTGAGAAGAGGCCCGATTACACATGCAAAATTAGCACCATTAATTGATGAGATGTTTATTAAACAATTAATTGTGTTTGGTGATGATCCGTTAATGCGTTTGTATGTAGGGAATGTTTATGTAGATGAAAAAGGAAATGGCAACAAAGAGTATTGCAAGATTGATAAAGAGAAACGGAAAACAGATGGTTTCTTTGCTTTTACTCATGCTTTAACACAAGATAGTGAATTAACAGAAGCAAAACCATTTTCTGTTGATGCATTTAAGGTAAGAACTTACTAGAAAGGCAGGTGAGGGAATGGGGTTAATTGATTGGATTGGTGGTTGGTTTGGAAAAAGGAGCAGGGCAGATTTAAAAAGTTGTTTTTATGAAGCTTCCATAGATTACTTCTTTAAAAAACTGGCTGTTAATACTTGTGTAGATTTAATTGCGAATACGCTTGTTCGTTGTGAATTTCAAACATTTGAAAAAGGAATAGAAGTTCGAAAGGGAAATCACTATTTATTTAATGTGCAGCCCAACCAAAACCAAAATGCTTCACAATTTATGCATAGTTTAGTCTCACATTTAATTTATGATAATGAGTGTTTAGTAATTATGCATAACGATCAACTATATATTGCAGATAGTTTTAGCAAAGAAGAATTTGCATTAAAAGAAAATATATATAAAGGCGTTACTGTTAAAAACTTCACTTTTACCGAAAAGGTATTTAAAGAGAGTGAGGTTTTTTATTTTCAATTAAATGATGAAAATATCATGAATGTAATTGATGGTTTATATAGTAGCTGGGGCAAATTAATTACTTCTGCTACAAGTATTTATAAGCGTTCTAATGCAATGCGTGTTGTGGTGAAAGGTGAATTTTTAAGAGCGCAAACACCAGAAATGCAACAACAAATGGATGCAATGTTCAATGAACAGTTTAAAGCGTTTTTTGAAGCGGATAATGCAGGTGCTGTGTTCCAATTACAAGATGGATATACATTAGAGAATTTTAGTAACACTTCCAAAGGAAACAAATTAGATAGTCGAGATATTAAAGCACTTGTTGATGACATTATTGATTTTGTTTCAATGGCTTTTCATGTACCAAAAGGAATGTTAAAAGGTGATGTTGTCGATGTCTCCAAGCAAACAGATAATTTCCTTATGTTCTGTATTAATCCGCTTGTAGAACTTATTGCAGATGAAATAAATCGTAAGTTTTATAAGAAGGAAGAGTACTTAGAACGAACATATTTAAAAGTAGATACGAGTCGTATTAAATATGTAGATATTACACAACTAGCAAGTGCTTGTGATGTGTTCTTTAGAATTGGTGCAAATTCAATTAATGATATTTTACGGATGTTAGGACGTGAACCAATTAATGAGGAATGGGCAAATAAACGGTATGTTACGAAAAACTATGAATCAGTTGAAAATGCAGCAGCATTAGGGGGAGGTGATGAGAATGACAGTAACGGAAATTCCGAAAATCAAAATCGATTTGAGGTACTTAATAGCGCTAATACTGAAGAAGCAGACTTATATATGTATGGAACTATTTCAGCGTATTCTTGGTATGAAGGTATCTCAAGTAGTAAAGTGCGAGAACAGTTAAAGAATATTACAGCCAAAACAATTTATACGTTTGTTTGAGTCAGACATTACCCGTATGTTTTTAGGATATTATATAAATTCAAGAAAAGAAATGCAGCCCACCATCTTTTTAGGTGGAAACGATGATATAACCGCTTCACAAGGGGCAGTAGCAATATATCAACAATCTGACTCATATCCCAAAGCTGGCGGTATTGGTATCACAAGAGGGTATATAAGCGGAAGTAAAACAGATTTGTACTTTCCAGCAAATATTTTCTTTGACCAAAACGGAAAGATGATTATTAAAGCGGAAGATTCTTTAAATATAGATGCATTATACTCATACATGAATTTAACTGCTGCAACAGATTTCGCAGCGAAAAGTAAAAAGAATCTCATGCTTGAAGCGACTGAAGAGAATATGCATTTTACAGCAGGAAAAGGATTCCTGTTTCATCAAAACGGAAAGAGAATCTTTTCGGTAAAAACTTCTTCTAGCGGTGATACAGACTTAGTGCTTCAGTATTCTTTGCTACGAAATTCTAATTCTGCAAATGGATACCTTCAAGTTATGTCTGGCACTGGTTCATTTTATGGTGGGATTTTAGCCGCTGATTTTAAAGTATCATCAAAGAAAAAATACAAGACAAACATTCGTGATATTGGATTTAGTGCATTAGATAAAGTAATGGATTGGGATATTAAACAATACAACCTTAAAACAGATATGGCAAAACTTTATGATATGCGTATGAATCGAAAAGAAGGAGAACCACCAATTACTACTGATGCAATTTCAACACATTATGGTTTAGTTATTCCAAATGAAGAGGAAGAAACAGGTGTAGGTTTATATGGTATGCTCTCACAATTAACAAAAGGGTTTCAAGAATACGTAACAAAAACAGATGCTAGAATTGAAAAAATAGAGCCACAACAGCCTAAAGGAAATGTAAAGCATAGAGGAAGATCAAAACGCACGAGAAGACCACCTAAACGCCTTGAAAAAGGTGCGATTGAAAGGAGCGTAACGAAATGAGAAATGAAGTAATTATAATTGATTTGGCTGATCCAGTATTCACAAAAACCATTCGTTTACGCCAAAATGATAAAAATGGTTTAAAACTAACTGTATATCTAAAAGATAATGGTAGAGTAGTTGATTTAACTGGATATGTAGCAAAGTATGAAGCAACAAATAATAAACAGTTTATTCGGGATGATGCCAAAATTATTGATGTAAATAATGGAATCATTGAATATATATTACCTGCTAAAGCGGTCTCAACTTCTAACGAATGGATGGCTTATTTTGTTATAGAAAAGGGAGATTCAGAACGTACAAGCACACCAGATATCCGAATTGTTTTAAGAAGAGATGTCAAAGAAGGAAATATCAAACTGGAAAGTTATATTTCTGATTTTGAAAAAGCCTTGGAACAAGTAGCAGGATATAGAAAAGAAATTGATGATACAAATAAACTAATCGTAGAGTTAACAAAATTAATTAATGCAAATAATGTTCAAGTGCCAAAAATCACAACAGATGTAGGTGGTGCGTTAATCTCGGTTAGTGATCCTACAAAAAATATTCTTGATGAAATTGTAGCCAGAGGACTAAGGATAAACACAATTTATTGTCATGGCAGTGTGCAAGGAAATACACCTAACGCTAAATCGTGGCGTGGTATCTCATTTATAAATTCCCCTACTTACGGATTTATTTTTGCAAAAGATTATCAAAACAAACTCTGGACTAATTATATTGATGATGCAAAAGGTTGGTTAGGATGGCAGGAACATCCATCATTTGAAGATGTGAAAAAACTGTTCTCATTATGGGGATTTGACGAAAAGAGATTGCTTTTGAATGGTAAATCAATTTTAGAAGAAGAAGCTGATGCTCTAGTCATTAGTAAAGATACGAAATATAAAAAAGTTAAAGTTGAAGCTGATCTCTTAATCCACAATAAACTTCAAGCTCCTTCTAATGCTGCTGTTTGGTTTCATAAAGAAAAACGCTACAATAGCGGAAAGTGGATTGTAGAGTTTAACGATAAACCACGTTGGGGTTTTAATAGAAGTGTAGATCGTTCTGGTGGTCTATTTCACATTAAAGAAAGTGGTATCTATGATATACATGCTTACCTGTCTGCATTAGCCCAAACAGCGGATGCTGAACATATACTTGAAATCCACATATTAGATGCAAGCAGAAAAACAATTGAAGAACATGAAATTGCAGGAGAAATTACGGGCTATGTAAGTAAATGGGTTAGGATGACAGGTAGTTTTCAGTGGTACTTTACAGCAGGGCAAAAATTCAAAGTTGTTTATAACAATAAAGACAAAGATCAGATTTATGTTTGGGAAGCAAGAACTACCGTTACCCAGTTATCAAAAGGTTTAGATGAAAATAATGCGGTTTAATAAGAAAGTGTACAGAAGTAGGCTTTTTTATTTTGGATAAAATACGGCTTTGATACGCAAACATCTGAATTACATTCACAGTGAATAGGGTTGTCTCATAATATATAAAGATTGATTTATTAAGGTGGATGAAAGGTGTGAGCGTATGGAAGACGTATATAAAAAAATTGACAGCCTAAAAACGGAACAAAAAGAAATCATGAGAGATATTCGCAATTTAGAAACTCGTACAACTATTAACGAAAAAGACATTTCTACAATTAATAGGCAGTTAGAAAAAATTAGCATGAATACCACATGGATTTTGCGAATTGTTATTAGTGCAATAGTTATGGCAGTTTTAGGATTGATAATAAAAGGTGGTATTTAAAGTATATGTTTAAATGTGATTATAAAGGGGGACAATCGTCTCTCTTTTTATTTTGCTCGAAAGGAGGTGATAACGATGTAGAAAAGATAAGACAGAATGCGGTAAAAGTAAGATTCAATTAAAGAGAATCAAAAAATCAAACAACAAAATTCAAGGGAGATGTTCAATAATGACTAACAATGAATTAAAACAAGAGGTAATTAAAGAGATTCAACAACAATTCGGATTAATTCCAGGATTCTTCAGTGAGGATAAGGAAGCACAAGCTATCTTCTTAAATAAAGGTAATTATGAAAGCAGTGTTTGGATGGATGGCGAAGGACTCTTTTATATGGATGATGTAGCTTTCGAGGAGCTTCCTGTCACTAATGCAGTACAAGACGGGGATACACCTCTAACGCTTCGCAAGCATGGGAACTGGGTGCATATCACAGGAGCTGTACGATCAGTTAAAAACCGTCAAGTAATTGCACGTATCACTCCAGATATTGCACCTCATCAGGATTCTTACTTTGCGGCAAGTGCTTTCCTGTCCTCTAACGTTAACTTACCTGTAGCAGTTACAGTGTTAGTAACTAAGGACGGAACTATCTCTATGTATCTCACAGAAGCTACGACTCACTATGTAGCATTCTCGCTATCATATCCAATTAAGTGATAACGAGCAGAAAAATATAATTAGTTAAAAAGGAGATGAGAACATTGGAAGAACAGGTTTTCAATGTAATGCTATCACAGGGCGCTTTTGGCGCTCTTTTTGTTTGGCTTTTATTCTCAACAAGGAAAGAGAGTAAAGAGTTATTAGATTCTACTCGTCAAGAAAATAAAGAGCGAGAAGATAAGTATCAACAAGTCATTGAAAAGAACCAGGAAGTCATTGAAGAACAAGCTAAATCATTTGGTTCTCTATCTAAAGATGTATCAGAAATCAAACAAATTCTTGGTACGAAAGGTGAGAAATAATATGAGAAAATCAACGAAACTAGTTTCCTCTGTATTTATGACTTCATTGCTCCTATTTAGTTTCACTACAGGGGCTTTTGCTGATAGAATGCTTATTATTCCTGATTTACCTAAGCAGCCGTATAGATATGGTGTTGGTGCATATGAGGGTGTTGTGGCACATAGTACAGCAACTTCAGAAGCTCCAGCTATTAATATTCAAAAGTATGAGTCTCGTACTTGGCGTTCGGCTTTCGTGCATTATGCAGTAGATTGGAATGAAACAATTCAAATTGCTGATACAAAGTATATCGCTTATGGGGCTGGTTCAGGTGCTAATAAGCGTTTTGTACATGTTGAACTTTGCGAAACTGCAGACTATGGAAAATTTAAGCGCTCATATGAAAAGTACGTTAAATTATTAGCTGAAATCTTAAAAGATAACAATCTATCTGTAGAAAAAGGATTGTGGACACACTATGATGTAACGAAATACCTTGGCGGCACAGACCATGAAGATCCACTTGATTACTTACGTAGTCATGGTGTATCAGAAGCGCAATTCCGTGCTGATGTAAAACGTGCATATAATAATGGTGACGTTTCTGTTCCCGAGCAACCATCTAAACCAGGCGAACCAGTGGCGAATGTGGAAGGTATTGCATATATTGAAGGTTATAATGTAAATCTTCGTAAAGGGGCAGGTGCAAGTTACTCTGTTATTCGTCAGTTAAATAAACCAGAATCATACCAAGTGTGGGGAGAAAAAGATGGTTGGTTAAATCTTGGAGGAAATCAATGGGTATATAACAATCCTTCTTACATCAAGTTTGAGAAGAAAGAGCCAGTTAATCCGATTGCAGGAAAGCGTATTGTGTCCAAAGTGGACAAACTACGTTTCTATGACTCTCCATCTTGGCAGGATAAAGACGTTGCTGGTACCTTAGATGCAGGACAAGGGTTTACAATCGATGAAAAAGTAACTGTCAATGGATCATCACAGTACAAAGTACACAATAGTAAAGGTAAAACATACTTTATTACAGCAAGTGAAGCCTATGTATATGTAAAGTCACACTAAATCCGGCTCTTATGAGTCGGTTTTTTTATTTTCACTCCCATAGAAGTATTCTGACAATTATTTTTCAAGTAGTTTAAAAGAGGGGATTCTATAAAATATCTATAAATATGTTAATATTTAGTGAATTAAAGATAAAAAAATAAGGGGGATGGCTTGTTATGAGCGCACATATAATAACTAAAGAGCAAATCAAGCAAATATTAGATGCTTGGTATCAATCAATGTTACAACAACAAGTAGAAAAAGCAAAACAATTTAAACAAGAAATTGAAGACAAACTTTCTAGTATAAAAGAAGACGAAAACCTACTACTATATTATTCATTATTAAATTTTAGATATAAAGTACTAACAGGTGGGCTTAACATTACAAAAGATAATTTTAATGAAATTAACTCCTTTGATATACCTGATAACAGCTTTCTATCCTATTATTATCACTTTTTCAAAGCAATTCACAGCACAATTCTTGCGCAATACAATGAAGCTGGGGAACATTTTGAGAAAGCGGAAAAACTATTAATGCATGTGCCGACCGAATTAGAAAAAGCAGAATTTAATTATAGGTTGGCAGCTTTCTATTACCAAATTTATAAACCCCTACCATCTATTTCATATGCTAGTAAAGCAAAAGACTTTTTCAGCAAAACTAACTCCTATGACATTAACATTGCTTTATGCGAGAACGTCCTCGGCTTAACGTGTATACAGATAAGGCAGTTTGAACAAGCTGAAGAACACTTAAATAAAGCTATTGATATTGTTAAAAAGATTGATAACACGGAACTACTGTTACGTATTAGAAATAATTTAGGCTGGTTATATGCAAATCAAAACCTTTCAGATTTAGCTATTCGTCATTTATCAGAGGTTATAGAACACCTTCCAAACCATTATAAAGCTATGTTCTTACAGGCTAGGGAACATTATAAATTGGGTGAACGCAACAAGGCTAATGCACTAATTGAAAAAGGGCTTGCAGCTTGTACTAAGATAGAAAATAAGGAATACGTGCACCGCTTTAATATCCTAAAGGCAATGAATAATGGTTCTGATTCTCTAACGTTGGAAAGTGTTGTTTTAGAAGGGATTTCCTATTTCGAAGCAGAAGGTTTAACACGTTGCGTACAAGAATACACGGAAATATTAGCAACTATGTTTTATAAGAAAGAAAACGAGAAAAAAGCAAGTAAGTATTTTTACATGAGTAATGAAGCAAGAAAGAAATATGAAGAAAAAGGGGCCTTAGTGTAATGAAAAAACTTAAAGCAGTACTACTATTAACGGTTACGTCATTTGGTTTATTATCAATGGCTGAAGGTGACACACCTGCACCACAAAGACCGGATTTGGTTTACAATATAGGGGATACACCTGCACCTGCTTATAATAGAGGTGATGGTGGTTCGCCTTCTAATGCGCATGGAAACGGTGGAGGCATTGTAGCAAAAGAAATTTAAGTGAATTTACAGTAAAAGAAGAACGTTTACCCTCACTACAAGGCGTTCTTCTTTTTTGCCATCCTTCTGTTTTAGGACTTTGTTTTACATGTTCGATTCCGAATCCCATACCTCAACAAATTCAAAACCTGTTAAATCACTTTCTAAAATTGCATTTCTGAACTTATCTGATACAAAAACTGAAATTGAATAAACATGATTATTTAAAAATACTTTGAAAATATCTTCGTTTTCTACAACATTGGATATAAAGGAATATTTTTCACAACCAACTATTAAGCCGCTTCTTAACTTTTTAAAGATTGAATTGGTATTAGCAATTGCATCTAAATGATTTAATACATGAACGGCATAGTAGGGTTCATTAGTAGCATTATGTATTAAAGGAAGAAATTCAACATCATGCCCTATTAAAGCCTCTAAAAGTTTTTTTGCCTTATTACTAATAAGTAATGTACCATTCCTTCCCCAAAAATGTGGACAATCACTTTGTTTACCTTCTTCTACACATTCAATCAGTATATCTCCCCATGAATTAGATAAACTTTTTGCTAAATCAAATTTCCCATCAAAATATTTTTCATGGTCTTGATCAAAATTTAGTAGTTGAAAAGATTCATAATCATTCACAGAGCCTCGTAATTCCCAGATCTTCATTGTATCCTCCTGAAAAGTCATTTGTTTTTTGGTGTATTTAGTTTTAATGTGCCCTTCAATAGTTGTTCTCTTATATCATGTAAGGCATCAACAGCATCAGCTTGAGTACCACCAATATCTTTAATATATTGAAGTGTTCTTTCTACTTCTCTTATATATTCTGGGCCATGGCTACCTATATGTAGCACTTCAGTAGTTACATATTTATGCCCTTCTGCCCCATACCCTGGAAGAAACACTCCATTAGCAGCAGAATCATGATGTATCTTGAAATATTCCAATAATTTTTGAGCTTGCTTCGCCCTTTTATCATTCCAAGGGGCAATATGATGTGCTGCATTAGGATATGGAGGCGGGTCAATCCCTGCGTTCTTAAGTTCTTCACGTAATACTTTAGTATGTTTGTCCTTGTAGAGCAGTATCAATTGCAAAAGCATCAATCGACTGAATGGCTTGTTCCATACCTTGAATGGTAGCGGTACATACAGCATTCATACTTTGTGTTTGGGTATGTACTTCCCCTAAATACATATTTAAACTCAAAAATCTCCCTCCTTAATAAGTGAATAATACCAATTTAAGGAGATAAATGTAAATGTTACATTCTTATAACATTACTTTAGAGGTTTTTAGCTCGTCCAAGTAAATCAATCACTTGTGTATGTTTCTCTTTTAATTCCTCATCATGTTTATATATAATAGAAGAAATTGAAAAAGTAAATATTTTTGTTGTAATCATGTTGGTGTAAACCTTATGCGTTTAATGGCGACAAAACATATTTATTTTGTGCCATTTGGGCAAGATGCACCAGAAAAAAAACCAAATTCAATGGTAGCTCGTATGGAACTTCTTGAAGATACAATTATAGAAGCAATAGAAGGGAAGCAATTACAGCCAGTTGTTGTAGAAAAATTCAGATATATGAATTAAAAAACGAAAAAAAACAGACAATTTTTTACGAAACCATCATTCTTATCGCAGAATATGATAAAATTAATGTTATTAAGATTAGAAGGAGTACTCTATACTCCTTCTAATTCTAAGTATAGAAGGATTGGTATCTAGAAAGGGGCATAGTGATGGAAAAGGAAAAATCTTTTCATGTCGCTGTAGTTGGAGCAACCGGCGCAGTTGGTGAACAAATGTTAAATACTTTAGAGAAACGAGAATTTCCAATTGGGAAGTTAACGTTACTTTCATCTAAACGTTCTGCAGGCAAGAAGCTTGTATTTAAAGGAGAAGAATTCACAGTACAAGAAGCAACTCCTGAAAGCTTTGAAGGAGTCGATATTGCACTCTTTAGTGCAGGTGGATCTGTATCGAAACAACTAGCACCAGAAGCAGCAAAACGTGGTGCAATTGTTGTTGATAATACAAGTGCATTCCGTATGACAGAAAATGTACCACTTGTTGTACCTGAAGTGAATGAAAATGACTTAAAAGAACATAGTGGTATCATTGCAAATCCAAACTGTTCTACAATTCAAATGGTAGTTGCTCTTGAACCAATTCGTCAGCAGTTTGGTTTAAAACGAGTAATCGTTTCCACATATCAAGCGGTGTCAGGTGCAGGTGCTGCTGCAATTGAAGAGCTTCATGAACAATCACAAGCAATCTTAAATGGAGAAGAAGTAAAAGCAAATGTTTTACCTGTATCAGGTGACAAAAAACATTTCCAAATTGCTTTTAATGCCATTCCACAAATTGATAAGTTTCAAGATAATGGATTTACATTTGAAGAAATGAAAATGATTAATGAAACGAAAAAAATTATGCATATGCCCGAGTTAGAAGTAGCAGCGACATGTGTACGTTTGCCAGTTGTATCAGGTCATTCTGAGTCCGTTTACATTGAAGTGGAAAAAGAAGGCGTAACTGTAGAAGAACTGAAAAACTTGCTTGCGGATGCGGAAGGAATTGTACTGCAAGATGATCCAGCAGAACAATTATATCCAATGCCATCTACTGCGGTAGGGAAAAATGAAGTATTTGTTGGGCGTATTCGTAAAGATTTAAATAATGAAAAAGGATTCCATCTTTGGGTCGTATCTGATAACTTATTAAAAGGTGCTGCATGGAACTCTGTTCAAATTGCAGAACGATTAGTAAAATTACAATTAGTGTAAACGGCTAAGAGAAGGTGCAAAAAATGAAAATTATTGTTCAAAAATTTGGTGGTACATCGGTACGTGATGAAAACGGACGTAAGCATGCGCTTCACCATATTAAAAAAGCATTAGATGCTGGTTATAAAGTAGTTACGGTTGTATCAGCTATGGGACGTAAAGGTGAACCATATGCAACGGATACATTATTAAGTCTTGTAAATCAACAGGAATCTAGCATTTCAAAACGTGAGCAAGATTTATTATTATCATGCGGAGAATTAATCTCGGCAATCGTCTTTTCAAATATGCTAAATGAAAATGGTGTGAAAGCAGCAGCACTAAATGGTGCACAAGCTGGTTTTGTAACAAATGATGATTTTACGAATGCAAAGATTATTGAAATGAATTGTGATCGTATACATGGAGAGTTACAAAACGTAGATGCTGTTGTTGTTACTGGATTCCAAGGGCGAACTAAAGAAGGCGATACGACAACACTTGGACGCGGAGGTAGTGATACTTCAGCTTCAGCACTAGGTGTTGCGCTTCAAGCTGAATATATCGATATTTTTACTGATGTAGAAGGTGTGATGACTGCTGATCCAAGGATTGTAAAGGATGCGCGTCATCTTCAAAACGTAACATATAATGAAATTTGCAACATGGCTTATCAAGGTGCAAAAGTTGTTCATCCGCGCGCCGTTGAAATTGCAATGCATGCAAAAGTACCACTTCGTGTGCGCTCCACGTACTCTGATAGTGAAGGGACACTTATTGCTGCATATGATGGTGCTACAAAAGGCCGTGACGTAGAAGAACGACCTGTTACAGGTATCGCTCACGTATCAAACGTGACGCAAATTAAAGTGCTTGCAAAAGACGGATCGTATGATTTACAAAAGCATGTTTTTAAAGAGATGGCAAATGAAGGAATTAGTGTAGACTTAATTAACATTTCGCCTACAGGTGTGGCTTATACAGTAAATGATAATGTATCAAGTCGTGCTGTTGAAGTTCTTCATAAGCTTGGATATGATCCGATCGTGACGGAGCACTGTGCAAAAGTATCTATTGTAGGAGCTGGAATGGCAGGTATTCCAGGGGTTACTGCGAAAATTGTCACAGCATTGGCAGAAAAAGGTGTTCAAATTTTACAATCGGCAGATAGTCATACGACTATTTGGGTGCTTGTAAAAGAAGTAGATTTAGTGGAAGCTGTGAATGCATTGCATAGTGCGTTTGAGCTTTCAAAAGAAAAGCAACTGGAACAATAAGGAGTGAGACCATGATAGATTTTGGGACAATTGCGACAGCGATGGTAACACCGTTTGATAAAAATGGAAACGTCGATTTTGCAAAGACAACTAAATTGGTAAATTATTTAATTGATAACGGTACAACAGCAATCGTGGTAGGAGGAACAACCGGAGAGTCTCCTACATTGTCATCAGAAGAAAAAGTAGCGTTATATCGCCATGTTGTATCTGTTGTCGATAAAAGGGTGCCCGTAATCGCTGGAACAGGTAGTAATAATACACATGCTTCTATCGAATTAACGAAGAAAGCTACAGAAGTTGGTGTCGATGCAATTATGTTAGTGGCGCCGTATTATAATAAACCGAGTCAAGAAGGCATGTATCAGCATTTTAAAACAATTGCTGAAAGTACAGAACTTCCGGTTATGCTATATAATGTTCCAGGACGATCTATTGTACAAATCTCCGTTGATACAGTTGTTCGTTTATCAGAAATACAAAACATTGTTGCAATTAAAGATGCTGGCGGCGATGTATTAACAATGACAGAAATTATTGAAAAAACAGCGGACGACTTTGCTGTATACAGCGGTGATGATGGTTTAACGTTACCAGCTATGGCAGTTGGAGCTAAAGGTATTATTTCTGTTGCATCTCATGTGATTGGAAATGAAATGCAAGAAATGATTGCGGCATTCCAAGCAGGAGATTTCAAAAAAGCACAGAAATTGCATCAGTTACTTGTCAAAGTGACAAATGCATTATTTATGGCGCCGAGCCCAACTCCAGTCAAAACAGCGTTACAAATGGTTGGATTAGACGTAGGATCTGTACGTCTTCCACTTCTTCCATTAACAGAAGAAGAACGATTAACATTACAAGAAGTAATCCAATCGATTCCTCGCTAAATAAAAAATGGCTTAGTAAAAACTAGGCCATTTTTTATTTATCATTTTAACCGAGAAGACCCCCTCCTCTAAACGAAATGAAGGTGGGGGTAGTTCAATTTATATAAAATTTCTATGCTTCTCTTCTCTTTCTCGTAAATTAACTTGTGTTCTATTTCTGGTATCAGTTATAATATGGCTAAGTAGCTTAGTACGGGTATGCTTAGCAAAATTGGAAAAAATTATGGTTTAACGGAATTTTTATATCATATCGCATAAGATATTTGATTTATATAATGAAAGAGAGGTGAAACCTGGTTTAAAAAACGAACAAGAACATGATATCGCATAACGGTAAGGACATTCGTCTTGGACGGTGAATATATGGTGATTGTAGAGCTTCCCTGGTGTCTCTACGATTTTAGTGAAATCAGTGTTTGTAAGATTTTTAAACCAGGCAACAACATGAAGAGAAAAGAGATTGATTCTGTAAAGGTATTTGCTCTTGGTGGAGTAGGTGAAATCGGGAAAAATATGTATTGTGTGGAAATTGATTCCGAAATTTTTATTGTGGATGCAGGATTGATGTTCCCGGGAGACGAAATGTTTGGAATTGATATTGTTATCCCTGACATTACATATTTAGTAGAAAATCAAGAGCGAGTAAAAGGTTTATTTATTACACATGGTCATGAAGATCATATTGGTGGAATTGTTTATGTGCTGCGCAAACTTTCCATCCCGGTGTATGCAACGAAGTTAACGGTAGGTCTTATACAAGAAAAACTCGGTGAAGCGGGGATGCTAGGCCGTGTAGACTTAAAAACAATTGATTCGAATTCGGCTGTAGAATTTAATACGACAACGGTTTCATTCTTTGGAACAACACACAGTATCCCAGATTCTGTTGGTGTGTGCTTCCATACATCACAAGGAGCCATTGTATATACAGGAGATTTTAAATTTGACCAAACACCAATTGGCAACAGTGGGGCAGACCTTGGAAAGATGGCGCAAATTGGAAATGAAGGCGTTCTTTGTCTGTTATCAGATAGTACAAATGCTGAACGTCCTGGTTACACGGGGTCTGAAAAAGAAGTTGGTATAGAAATTTCAAAAGTATTTTATAATGCAGAAGGACGTATCATCGTTGCTTCTTTCGCATCTAATGTACATCGTATTCAACAAGTATTTGATGCAGCTGCTGAAACAGGCCGTAAAGTGGCCGTTGTAGGTCGTAGTATGGTAAAAGTGGTAGATATTGCAAGGCGTCTTGGATATTTAGACGTTCCAGATGGTATGGTTATTTCATTGCAAGAGGTAGATAATTTCCCGGAGAAGAAGGTAGCGATTTTAACAACTGGTAGTCAAGGGGAACCGATGGCAGCTCTTTCAAGAATGGCAAAGCAAGCTCATAAACAAATTTCAATCCGTAAAGGAGACACAGTTATCATTGCAGCTTCTCCAATTCCGGGAAATGAAATATCAGTATCTAAAATTATTGATTTATTATTTAGGGCTGGTGCAGAAGTTGTTTATTATGGAGAAAGAAAAGTTCATGTTTCGGGTCATGGTAGTCAAGAAGAATTGAAATTGATGCTGAATTTAATGAAACCGAAATATTTTATACCCGTACACGGCGAATTTCGTATGCAAAAAGCACATGCGTATTTGGCGGAAGATGTTGGTGTCTTGAAAGAAAACATTTTTATTGTAGAAAAGGGCGATGTAATTGCTTTTGAGGGCGAAGAGGCAAAGCAAGCTGGTAAGGTACAAGCGGGTAATGTTCTTATTGATGGATTAGGTGTAGGCGATGTCGGAAATATTGTCTTGCGTGATCGTAAGATGTTATCACAAGACGGAATTTTAGTCGTTGTTGTAACGCTTGGAAAAGATGAGAAAAAGATCATCTCTGGACCAGAAATTATTTCGCGTGGTTTTGTGTATGTTCGTGAATCTGAAGCGTTAATCGAAAGGTCTACAGATATTGTACGTACAATTGTTGAACAGTCCATTAAAGAGTATTCTATTGAATGGTCCATGCTAAAACAAAATATTCGTGAATTATTAGGACAGTTTCTGTATGAGGAAACGAAGAGAAAACCGATGATTTTACCAATTATCATGGAAGTATAAGAAAAACCACCTTTATCGGTGGTTTTTTCTTTTTTATCCCTATCGCATGAAATTTACAACTTAAGAAATAATAGTTGTATAAGAGTGAAAGGGGATGCGACATGACAGAACGTGATGGTTTAACAAATGAGGAAAAAGAAGCAGAACCGAAAGAGGATTCAAAAGAGGCGTCAGTAATAGAAAAAATCCAACAACTTGGTCAAACGAATGTTCCACAAATGAATGAATCGCGTATTCACTGCTTAACGATTGTTGGACAAGTAGAAGGACATGTACAGCTTCCACCGCAAAATAAAACGACGAAATATGAACATGTAATTCCACAAATTGTGGCAATTGAGCAAAATCCAAAAATTGAAGGGTTACTTTTATTGCTAAATACTGTTGGTGGTGATGTTGAAGCTGGGTTGGCAATCTCTGAAATGGTAGCTTCATTATCGAAGCCAACTGTATCTTTGGTTTTAGGTGGAGGGCACTCGATAGGTGTGCCAATTGCAGTGTCAACAGATTATTCGTTTATTGCTGAAACTGCAACGATGACGATTCATCCAGTTCGTCTGACGGGTCTTGTTATTGGTGTGCCGCAAACATTTGAGTATTTGGATAAAATGCAAGAACGTGTAATTCGATTTGTAACAAAACACTCAAAAGTGACGGAAGATCGTTTTAAAGAGCTTATGTTTGCGAAGGGAAATTTAACACGAGATATTGGAACAAATGTAATTGGAATAGATGCAGTAAAGTATGGCCTTATAGATGATGTCGGTGGTATCGGGGATGCGATTCGAAAGTTGAATGAATTAATAGACATGCGAACAGATGGAAATCAAGACGGGAAGTTGCTGCAATGATTTTGTATACAATTATGCCAGAGCAACTTGTTTATCAGGCTGATTATTCACAGTATGAACAACAAAAAATAGTGAATGTAAATGGAGTAGAGATGATTGTATCTGAAGAGGGTAGTCAATATTATTCCGTTGTTCGTGTGCTAAGTACAAATCCATCCCACTACTTACAGTATGAACCAGGCCAGAAAATAACCTTTTAGCAAAAAGCAGGATTTTGTGTAGAAGCTATGGTATAATATAAAAAACAAGACGGTTGAGCAGCCATGATTAGGCTGCTTTCTTCTGTTTATTTGACATTTTACAAGAAGTGTAAAATGTCAAATGAACAGATCTAGAAGATGTGATGAACAACATGTAGAGAATACTTTCAATGAATGAAAGTCGTACTTAATTTTTGGACTTGGGGTGAAGAAATGGCAAAACAAAAGCAAAGAGGGACGAAATCAAAAGCAAGACGTACGATAAAGCCAACTTTGTATTACGAAATCGTCGGATTGACTCTTTTTGCACTTTCAATCATTACAATTTTACAGCTAGGTATTGTAGGGAAATCGTTTGTTTTCTTCTTTCGCTTTTTCTTTGGTGAATGGTACATAATTGGTGTGCTTGGTGTGATTGCATTATCGATTGCATTTGTTATAAAGCGCGCATGGCCAAACCTTTTAAATAAACGGTTAATCGGTGTCTATTTAATTGTATTAGCAATAGTAATGTTTAGTCATATTACATTATTTAATTTGCTTTCAAAAGAAGGAACCGTAGAAAATACATCTGTGATTGTCAGTACAAAAGATTTATTTTTTTATGAGATGAAGAAAGGTGTAGTAGAGTCCGTTCACTTAGGCGGGGGGATGGTTGGTGCCCTTATGTTTGCTACATGCTACTTTTTGTTTGATGAAGTAGGAGCCTACATTATAGGTATCATTCTTGTTATTCTTGGTATACTTTGCATTACAAACAAACACATTGGGGAAGTGTTAGCCCCGGTTGGACGAATACTCAGAAGTCAATTTCAGGGGATGCAAGGGGATTACAAGGATTGGAGATCGAAACGTACTGCTGAACAAACAGAAAAGAAAAAAACGACAAGGCGTACGCGTAGTGAACGTTTTGATAGCGAAGAAGAAATTACTGAGCCGTTAGAAGAGATAGAAATTGGACCGCCAATTATTTCGAATTTTACAGAGAACTATCCAGTTAGTGAAGAAAAAGATAAGGAAAGTGAAGATGAGATTGCAAATGAGTTGATTGCGCCGCCTTCTATGGCAGAGGAAGAGATTCCATCTGCATCAAAAGAACGAACACAAAAGAAACGAGGAGAAAAAATTGTTGAATCTCTGGAAGGAGAAACAAAAGCTCTTCCAATGCGATTTTCAAATGTGGAAAACAAAGATTACAAGCTTCCTTCTATCGATATATTGAAGTTCCCAAAAAATAAACAGGTTACAAATGAAAATGAGAAAATTTATGAAAATGCTCGTAAGTTGGAACGTACTTTTCAAAGTTTTGGTGTAAAGGCAAAAGTAACGAAAGTGCATAAAGGACCTGCAGTTACGAAATATGAAGTGTATCCTGATATGGGAGTAAAGGTAAGTAAAATTGTTAGTTTGAGTGATGATTTAGCACTCGCATTAGCTGCGAAAGATATTCGTATTGAGGCCCCTATTCCTGGGAAATCCGCGGTAGGGATTGAAGTTCCAAATTCAGAGGTTTCTATGGTAACGCTTAGAGAAGTACTTGATTCGAAAGCGAATAATCATCCGGAAGAAAAGTTATTAATTGGTCTTGGGCGTGATATTACTGGTGAAGCAGTATTAGCACGTTTAAATAAGATGCCCCATCTATTAGTAGCTGGAGCGACTGGTAGTGGAAAGAGTGTATGTATTAATGGTATTATTGTTAGTATTTTAATGCGTGCCAAACCACATGAAGTCAAATTAATGATGATTGATCCGAAAATGGTAGAGTTGAACGTATATAATGGCGTTCCGCACTTATTAACACCTGTTGTAACGGATCCGAAAAAAGCATCACAAGCTTTGAAAAAAGTTGTGAGTGAGATGGAGCGTCGCTATGAATTATTTGCTCATAGCGGAACGCGTAACATTGAAGGATATAATGAATACATTAGACATCATAATGAACAATCAGAAGCAAAACAGCCTGAACTTCCATACATTGTTGTTATCGTGGACGAGTTGGCCGATTTAATGATGGTTGCTTCTTCAGATGTAGAAGATGCAATTATGCGCCTAGCACAGATGGCACGTGCTGCTGGTATTCATTTAATTATCGCGACGCAGCGCCCATCTGTTGATGTTATTACAGGTGTTATCAAAGCAAATATTCCATCACGTATTGCGTTTGCTGTGTCTTCACAAACTGACTCTCGAACGATTCTTGATGGCGGAGGCGCTGAAAAATTATTAGGACGAGGGGATATGCTGTTCATACCAATTGGAGCATCGAAACCAGTTCGTGTACAAGGTGCATTTTTATCAGATGATGAAGTGGAAAGAGTTGTGGAATATGTTGTTGGACAACAAAAAGCGCAATATCAAGAGGACATGATTCCACAGGATGTACCAGAAACAAGACAAGAAGTAGAAGATGAATTATATGATGAAGCGGTTCAGCTTGTTGTAGAAATGCAGACGGCTTCTGTTTCTATGTTACAACGTAGATTCCGAGTGGGATATACACGTGCGGCGCGTTTAATTGATGCGATGGAGATGAATGGTGTAGTTGGACCTTATGAAGGTAGTAAGCCGAGAGAAGTTTTGATTAAAGATATACAAGAAAAAAGTTCTTAATAAAAAAGCCACTGTNACTAA